>NZ_JAAUVM010000008.1:0-273399 GCF_012030485.1 Pseudomonas sp. B14(2022) | reverse complement strand
AAGCCCCCTCCCACATTCAGACCGAGGCGTGTCAGCCCACGCCTACTTCAACCACGCGACTTTTGGCAGTCGCCCATGCGACCGAAATCTGCCGGATGTAAACAGCTCAACTGTGGGAGGGGGCTTGCTCCCGATAGCGGAGTTTCAGTCAACAGATTCATTAGCTGATCCACCGTCATCGGGAGCAAGCCCCCTCCCACATTCAGACCGAGGCGTGTCAGCCTACGCCTACTTCAACCACGCGACTTTTGGCAGTCGCCCATGCGACCGAAATCTGCCGGATGTAAACAGCTCAACTGTGGAAGGGGGCTTGCTCCCGATAGCGGAGTGTCAGTCAACAGATTTATTAGCTGATCCACCGTCATCGGGAGCAAGCCCCCTCCCACGTTCAGACCGAGGCGTGTCAGCCCACGCCTACTTCAACCGCGCGACTTTTGGCAGTCGCCCATGCGACCGAAATCTGCCGGATGTAAACAGCTCAACTGTGGGAGGGGGCTTGCTCCCGATAGCGGAGTGTCAGTCAACTGATTTATTAGCTGATCCACCGTCATCGGGAGCAAGCCCCCTCCCACGTTCAGACCGAGGCGTGTCAGCCCAGACCTATTTCCACCACTCCAGCATTCAACCGCACCGGCCACACCCGCAAACGCTGATGCGGTGCCTCCAGGCATTGGCCGTCGTGCAAACGGTAATGCTGCTTGTAGATCGGTGCAGCCACCACCATGTCGCCCTTGATGCTGCCGACCAGCCCACGACCAATCACATTCGCACCGGATTCCGGGTCGTGGTTGTCGATGGCGTACAGCGTCTGGTCCTGGGCGCCGGGCAGGTAGAACAGCGCGACTTGGGCGCCGTCCAGCCACACCACCACGCCGGAATTACTCACCAGGTCGGTCTCGTTGCACACGCTTTTCCAGGTGGCAAGGTTGCGCTGCGTGTTGGACTGGCTCATCAGGCAAGCTCCTCGGTGACGGGAATCAGGTTGAGTTCGGCGGCCATGATCGGCCGACGCTGGCCGCGTTCCTGGACAAAGTGGATGTCCGGGTCGGGGCGTTTGTCGTTGACGAAGGTGCGGAAGCGCTTGAGTTTTTCCGGGTCCTTGAGGGCGTTGGCCCACTCGCATTCATAGCGGTCGACCACCAGTTGCATCTGCGCTTCAAGCTCGGCGCCCAGGCCCAGGCTGTCGTGCAGGATCACGTCCTTGAGAAAATCCAGGCCGCCTTCCAGGCTTTCGCGCCAGACCGAGGTGCGTTGCAACTTGTCGGCGGTGCGGATGTAGAACATCAGGAAGCGGTCGATGTACTGGATCAGCGTGGCGTCATCCAGGTCGGTGGCGAACAGTTCGGCGTGGCGTGGGCGCATGCCGCCGTTGCCGGCGATGTAGAGATTCCAGCCCTTCTCGGTGGCGATCACGCCCACGTCCTTGCTCTGCGCCTCGGCGCATTCGCGGGTGCAGCCGGACACCGCGAACTTGAGCTTGTGCGGCGAACGCAGGCCCTTGTAGCGGTCCTCGATCAGCAGCGCCATTTTCACGCTGTCCTGCACACCGTAGCGGCACCAGGTGCTGCCCACGCAGGACTTCACCGTGCGCGTGGACTTGCCGTAGGCGTGGCCGGTTTCAAACCCGGCCGCGATCAGCTCGGCCCAGATGTCCGGCAACTCGTGCAGTTGCGCACCAAACAGGTCAATACGCTGGCCGCCGGTGATCTTGGTGTAGAGGTCGTATTTCTTCGCCACTTCGCCAATCACGATCAGTTTGTCGGCAGTGATCTCGCCGCCCGGAATACGCGGCACCACCGAGTAGGTGCCGTTCTTCTGCATGTTGGCCATGAAGGTATCGTTGGTGTCCTGCAAAGGCACCAGGGACGCGTCCATGATCGGCTGGTTCCAGCACGAGGCCAGGATCGACCCCACCGCCGGTTTGCACACATCGCAGCCGGTGTGGCCGCGGCCATGCTTGGCCAGCAGTGCTTCAAACGTGAGCACCCCTTCCACACGCACCAGGGCATACAACTCCTGGCGGGTATAGGCGAAGTGTTCGCACAGGCTCTTGTCGACGCTGACGCCACGGGCAATCAGCTCGTGCTCGAACACCTGCTTGAGCAACCCGGCGCAGCCACCGCAACCGGTGCAGGCCTTGGTCTGCGATTTGAGCAGGCCGAGGTCGCTGCAACCGGCGTCGATGGCCGAGCAGATCGCACCCTTGTTGACGTTGTGGCACGAGCACACCGTGGCCGAGTCCGGCAAGGCGCCTGGGCCGAGGGTCGGTGCGCCGCTGGACGATGGCAGGATCAGGCTGGCCGGTTCGGCCGGCAGCGCGATGCTGTTCTGCATGTATTGCAGCAAGGTGTCGTAGTAGCTGTTGTCGCCGACCAGCACCGCGCCGATCACGTGTTTGCCGCTCGCATCCACCACCAGGCGCCGATAGCTGGCGGTCGCCTCGTCGATGAACTGGTAGCTGCGCGCACCCGGTGTATGGGCGTGGGCGTCGCCGATGGAGCCCACGTCCACGCCCAGCAGCTTGAGCTTGGTGGACATGTCGGCGCCGACAAACGGCTCAGCGGTGTGCTCGCACAACAGCGCGGCGACGCCACGGGCCATCTGGTAACCCGGCGCAACCAAGCCGAACAGACTGCCGTTCCAGGAGGCACATTCGCCAATCGCGTAGATATGCGGGTCGCAGCTCAAGCACTCGTCGTTGATCACCACGCCGCCGCGCGGGCCAATGTCCAGGCCGGCCTGGCGGGCCAGGGCGTCCTGGGCGCGGATACCGGCGGAGAACACGATCAGGTCGGTTTCAAGGAATTCGTCATTGGCAAAGTTCATGCGGTAGCGGTACTGCTCGCCGGCACTGATCGATTGAGTGGCGCGGGACAGATGCACACCGACGCCCAGCCGCTCGATCTGGGCCTTGAGCGCCAGACCGCCAAAATCGTCCAGCTGCACCGGCATCAGGCGCGGTGCGAACTCCACCACATGGGCTTCCAGGCCCAGGCTTTTCAGGGCGTTGGCGGCTTCCAGGCCGAGCAGGCCACCGCCCACCACCACACCACGGCGCGCATTGGCGGCAGCGGTGCGAATGGCGTCGAGGTCTTCAAGGGTGCGATACACCAGCCGCGAGTCGCCTTCAGCGCCCTCGATCGGCGGCACGAACGGATAGGAACCGGTGGCCAGCACCAGCTTGTCGTAGCCCACGCAGCCCTGGGCGGTGATCACTTCACAGCGTTCGCGGTCGATCTCCAGCACCGGTACACCCAGGTGCAGGGTGACACCCGGCGTCTGGTACAACGCGGCGTCGGACAACGCCAGCGACTCGGCATCGCGGCCGGTGAAGTATTCGGACAGATGCACGCGGTCATAGGCACGCATCGGCTCTTCGCTGAACACGTGCAGCCGGTAGTGATCCAACGCGCCGCGTTCGATCAGTTGCTCCACGCAATGGTGGCCGACCATGCCATTGCCGACGACGATCAGGGTTTTCATCTGTTTGTTCATATCAAGCACCCGACAACGTTCATCACGGTTTAAAAAGCAAAAAAAAACGCCTGAAACCTTACGGTTCCAGGCGTCTTTGCCTGTTCTTATGCGGGATCGGATCGGCGACTGCGCCGGATCTACCGCTTTATGCCCCTGTTGTCGATCGTCGTTGACCGAGGTGGGTTGAGGGGGAGCTTGCAGGGTCTGTGCCAATTGGCCGCAAGCGAGCACTCGCGGCGGCGACAGGCAATCAACTGCACAAAGCACACCCAATTTCGCCTCCAACTGGTGCGCCTTGCTTCAAAAAAGCGCACGTTCAAAGGATCACAAATGCTTCTATGGTGAGCGGGACTGTTGTGGCGAGCGGGCTTGCCCCGCGTTGGGTGGCGAAGCCGCCCCATTACTGCCACTGCTTGCTTCCTGTAAGGACTGAGGTGCCTGGGTTTGGGGCTGCTGCGCAGCCCAACGCGGGGCAAGCCCGCTCGCCACAATTAACCTGCGCTTAAGAAATTGGCGCGTGACTTGCTAGGAACACACACAGAGCAGTCAACGCTGATTGCCCATTCACGACAAAGGCGCCGTGCAATCCCCGTTTCCAACGGAGGGTTGCAGGGCGCTTTTTTGTTGGCGGGCAGAAAAAGTTTCGAGGGTTACGGATGGCAAACCAAAGCGTACGCAGTGTGTGTCCCTATTGTGGTGTGGGCTGCGGCATCATCATGCAGGTCGAGCACAACAAGGTGGTCAAGGTCATCGGCGACAAGGCCCACCCCACCAACTTCGGCCGCCTGTGCACCAAAGGCACCACCTGCGGGCAGGCCATCGCCGAGTCCGGGCGGATGGAGAACGCCTACCTGCGTGAGAAGCGTGACCACGACCCGGTGCGCATCGCCATGGACACCGCCATCAGCGAAACTGCCGGGCGACTGCGTGGCATCCTCGACAACCACGGGCCGGATGCGCTGTCCTTCTATGTGTCCGGGCAAATGTCCCTGGAAGCCCAATACCTGATCAACAAATTGGCCAAAGGCTTTGTGCGCACCAACAACGTCGAGTCGAACTCGCGGCTGTGCATGGCCAGCGCCGGCAGCGGCTACAAGCTGTCCCTCGGTTCCGACGGGCCGCCGGGCTCCTATGAAGACTTCGACCGCGCCGACCTGTTCTTCGTGATCGGCGCCAATATGGCCGACTGTCACCCGATCCTGTTCCTGCGCATGATGGATCGGGTCAAGGCCGGGGCGAAGCTGATCGTGGTCGACCCACGGCGCAGCGCCACGGCGGACAAGGCCGGCCTGTACCTGCCGATCAAACCCGGCACCGACCTCGCCCTGCTCAATGGCCTGTTGCACCTGCTGGTCAAAAAAGGCCACACCGACCCGGCCTTTATTGCCGCGTTCACCGAGGGCTGGGAGGCCATGCCCGGCTTCCTCGAGGACTACCCGCCGCACACGGTCGCCGACATCACCGGCCTGGCCGAAGCGGATATCCGCCAGGCCGCCGACTGGATCGGCCAAGCCGCCGAGTGGATGAGCTGCTGGACCATGGGCCTCAACCAAAGCACCCACGGCACCTGGAACACCAACGCCCTGTGCAACCTGCACCTGGCCACCGGCGCCATCTGCCGCCCCGGCAGCGGGCCGTTTTCCCTCACCGGCCAACCCAATGCCATGGGCGGCCGTGAGATGGGCTACATGGGCCCTGGCCTGCCGGGGCAACGCTCGGTGCTGGTGGAGGCCGACCGCGCATTTATCGAAGACCTCTGGCAGATCCCCGCAGGCAGCCTGCCGCGCCAGGTTGGCAGCGGCACCGTGGCGCTGTTCGAGCAGATGAGTGCCGGGCAGATCAAGGCCTGCTGGATCATCTGCACCAACCCGGTGGCCAGCGCGCCCAATCGCCGCAAGGTCATCGAAGGCCTGCAAGCCGCCGAACTGGTGATCACCCAGGATGCCTTCCTCGACACCGAGACCAACCGCTACGCCGACATTCTGCTGCCCGGCGCGCTGTGGGCCGAGGCCGAAGGGGTGATGATCAACTCCGAACGCAACCTGACCCTGATGCAAAAAGCCGTCGAACCACCGGGCGAGACCTTGCCCGACTGGCAAATCATCGCCAGGGTGGCCTGCGAGATGGGCTTTGCCGAAGCCTTCACCTATGCCAGCGCCGCCGAGGTCTTCGACGAGATCAAGCGCGCCTGGAACCCCAAGACCGGCTATGACATTCGCGGCGCCAGCCATGAACGGCTGCGCGAGCAACCGCTGCAATGGCCCTGCTCTTCAGACGCGGGCGCGGACCGCAACCCGATCCGCTACCTGGATACAGGCAAGCTCAGATTCGCCACCGAAAACGGCAAGGGCCAGTTCCTGGCACGCCCGCATAGGCCGCCGGCAGAGATGCCCGACGCAGCCTTCCCTTTCGTGCTCAACACCGGCCGTTTGCAGCACCAGTGGCACACCCTGACCAAGACCGGCAAGGTCGCCACGCTGAACAAACTCAACCCCGGCCCCTTCGTCGAACTGCACCCCGAAGACGCCGCCAGCCTGGGCATCAAGGACAAGGACCGCGTGGAGGTGCGCTCCCAACGCGGGCGTGCCGTACTGCCTGCGGTGGTCACCGACCGCGTGCGCCCGGGCAACTGTTTTGCGCCTTTCCACTGGAATGATGTATTTGGCGAAAACCTGGCGATCAACGCGGTGACCAACGACGCGGTCGATCCGATTTCCCTGCAACCCGAGTTCAAGTTCTGTGCCGTGGCCCTGGCCCGGGTCGAGTTGATCGATCACCAGTTTCTCGATAGACCGGCCACGAATGACCTTTCCCCCTTAGCAGAGGACCTCGCCATGTCGCGCCTCGACGCCTTCGCCGATATCGCCGGCCTCCGTAACGTGCCAGCGCCGCCACTGAGCGACAGCGAGCGTACTTACCTCGCAGGTTTCCTCAGCGGTCTGCGCTCCGACGCCGGGCGCCAGGCCGCCGGTGTACCGGTGATGCCAAGCCATGCGCCGCTGGCCAAGGACACCCGACTGTGGCTGGACGGTTTGCTCGGCGGGCTGTTCAGCCGTGCAGAAGCCAGCGCCGTCGCAGCACCGCCCTCCCCGGCCGTCACCCTGTTATGGGCCTCGCAGACCGGTAACGCTGAAGCCCTGGCCGAGCGATTCGCCAAGCGCCTGCGCGACGCCGGCATCAGCGTGGAACTCAGCGCCATGGCGGACTTCCCGCCCAGCAAACTGCTGAGCACGCAAAACCTGGCGCTGATCAGCAGCACTTTCGGCGACGGCGACCCGCCGGACAATGGCGAAGGTTTCTGGCACAGCCTCAGTACCGCCGAGATCCGCCTGGAGTCGCTGCGCTTTGCGGTACTGGCCCTGGGCGATCCGAATTACGACCAGTTCTGCAAACACGGCAAACGCCTTGACCAGCGCCTGCTGGAGCTGGGCGCGACCCGCCTGCTGGAGCGCGTGGATTGCGACACCGAATTCGAAGAACGCGCCTATGCCTGGCTGGCACAGCTGCAACAGACCCTCAACCCGGCCAAGCCCGCGACGCTCGCCCCACCCGCCACCCCGGCGGGCAAAACCAAGCTGCATGGCTCACGGCTGCTGCTCAACCGGCACCTGAACCCGCAGAGCACCCACAAGGAAACCCGCCAGTTCGCCCTGGACCTGACCGACTCCGGGCTGAGCTATGAAGCCGGTGATGCCCTGGGAGTGATGCCGCGCAACTGCCCGGAACTGGTCAGCGAACTGCTCGACCTGACGCGCCTGGATGCCAGTGCCTGCGTGAACATCGACACCTTCGGCGATGTACCGCTGCACCAGGCATTGACCCAGCGTTTCGAAATCGCTCGCCCCAGCAGCGACACTTTGGCCTTTATCGCTGAGCGCAGTGCCAACCCAGGCCTTAAACGCCTGCTGAGCCCTGAGCACAAGGCCCAACTGCAGGATTGGCTGTGGGGCCGGCAACTGGTGGATGTGCTGCACGAGTACCCCATCGATTGCTCGGCGGACGAACTGCTCGGCACCCTCAAGCGCCTGCAACCACGTTTGTATTCAATCGCCTCCAGCGCCAAAGCCTACCCGCAGGAAGTGCACCTCACCGTCGCTGCCGTGCGCTATGGCAAGCGCAAGGGCGTGTCCTCGACCTTCCTCGCCGACCGCGCCGCAGACAGTGAGGTGCCGTTGTTCGTGCAGCCGTCCAAACACTTCCGCACACCCGCCGACGGCGCTGTGCCGATGATCATGATCGGCCCCGGCACCGGCGTGGCGCCATTTCGCGCGTTTTTGCAGGAGCGTCGGGCTCTGGGGCATCAGGGCCGCAACTGGCTGTTCTTTGGCGAGCAGCACGCGGCCAGCGACTTCTATTACCAGGATGAACTGCAAGGCATGCAGCGCGACGGCCTGCTCACCCACCTGAGCCTGGCGTTCTCCCGCGACCAGGCGCAAAAGATCTACGTACAGGACCGCATCCGCGAACAAGGTGCCGAGCTGTGGCGCTGGCTGCAGGACGGCGCGCAGCTGTATATCTGCGGGGATGCCAGCCACATGGCCAAGGACGTCGACCAGGCGTTGCGCCAGGTCGCGCAAACCCACGGCGGGCTTGGCGTTGAGGGCGCGATGGAGTACTGGCGCCAGTTGAGCGAACAGAAGCGTTACCTGCGTGATGTCTACTGATTGGATACAGAACAATAAGCACTTTGTATTGTGTACAAAAAACCCTAAAGATTTACCAGCATGGGGCCGAAACAGCGGTGATAGCAAATCGCCGCGCTGTTTTTCCTGAGCCGACGATTTGACCACCCTCTGCGCTGATGGTCGTCTCGATGAAAATAAAAAATAAGCTGGTGCTGGCATTTGTCTCTGTAGCGTTTATTCCGGTAAGCCTGGTGGCCGTGATCTCCGTGATGAACACACGGACCCAGGCGGTGGATCAGTTTATCGACGGCAGCACCCGGGAAATCCGCCAGATCGATGGCAATATTCGCCAGTTCTTCGACGGCACGCTGCAGAACGTCGATCAAATGGCGACCGATCCTGTATACACCTCCGTGGCCACGCTGAAGAACTACCAGCCCGCCGACGCGCCCAGCCAGCCGATGCCGGCGGCGGCGCAAGACGTGATCAACCGCTTTGCGCGCTTTGGCGCCACGCACCCGGCCGCCGCCATCCTGTCCATCGGCCTGGAAGACGGTACCTACGTCAAATGGCCGGATGATCCGCAACTGGCCAAGTACGACCCACGCACACGCCCCTGGTACAAGGCCGCGATGGCCAGCCCCGGCAAGACCGTGCGCACGCCGGCTTACTACTACGACAAAGACGATGTGGCGCTGGTGGGCACTGCCCGGGCGTTGCTGGATAGCGCCGGCAAAGCCAAGGGCGTGTTCGTGGTCAGCGTGTCGCTGAAGAACCTCACCGAACTGGTCAAGAGCATCAAGCTCGGCGAAAGCGGCTACGTGATGCTGATCGAAGACGGCGTGGTGCTGGTCGACCCGCGCGACGCCGCCCACAGCTTCAAGCCGCTCAAGGACCTGGGTGCCGCCTATGCACACTTGGCCGAGACCTCCCAGGGCTCTACCGAAGTGGAAATCAACGGCGTGCGCTACATGGCCAACGTGTGGACCTCCCCCGGCCTGGGCTGGCGCTATATCGGCCTGATCGAACACCGCGAAGTCATGGCCGAAGCCACGCGCATGACCTACCTCACCGCCATCATCGTCGGCGTGCTGGTGTTGATATTCGGCGTACTCGCCGCGGCGTTTTCCAAAGTGATCGTCAAGCCTATCGGCCAGGTCAGCAGCGGTTTGCAGTCGATTGCCGAGGGTGAAGGCGACCTGCGCCACGCACTGCAGGTGCAGGGCAAGGATGAAACCGCCGAACTCGCCGGCTGGTTCAACAAGTTCCTCGCCGCGATTCGCCAATTAATCCAGCACATCGGCGCGGCCTCGACCAATTTGCACAACGCCTCCAAGGTCAACAGCGAAGTGGCGCACAACATGAACGAAGCCGCCGGGCGCCAGCGCGAGGCGGTGGAACTGGTGTCCACCGCATTCAACGAAATGGTCGCCACCGCCAACGAAGTCGCGCGCTCCTGCAGCAGCGCGGCAGAGTCGGCGGAGAACGGCCATCGCCGCGTGGCCGAGGGCAAACAACAGATCGAAGTCACCACCGATAACGTCAACCGCCTGGGCCGCCGCTTGACCGAGTCGTCCGACGCCATGGTTGAGCTGGAGGCCGGCAGCCGCAGCATTAACCAGATTATCGGCACCATCCGCGCGATTGCCGAACAGACCAACCTGCTTGCACTCAACGCCGCCATCGAGGCCGCCCGTGCCGGCGACCAGGGCCGTGGTTTTGCCGTGGTCGCCGACGAGGTGCGCGCGTTGGCCAAACGCACCTCCGACTCCACCGGCGAGATCGAGCACCTGCTCGGCACCCTGGAAAACAAGACCCAGGAAGTCACGCAAAAAATGGGCAGTTGCCTGGACCTGTCACGGGCCAGTGTGTCGTCCATCGAAAGCGCGCGCGACAGCTTTGAAGGCATCCAGCTGTCGGTCAACGAGATCCGCGACCAGAACCTGCAAATCTCCGCCGCCGCCGAGGAACAACACAGCGTGGCCGAAGAGATCAACCGGCATATCCAGCAGATCTACGACGAAGCGCGGCTGGTGGAAAGCCTGGCCAACTCGGCGCAGGACGATTCGGGGCGTCTGTCGAATCTGTCGGATGAGTTGAATGGCCTGGTGGGGCGCTTCAAGTCCTGATGATTGTCGCCATCTGATACCCATATAGGCGCAGACGGCCTCCCCAGCAACCGTCGAGCCTCGCCAGGGCTCGACAGCTACGCAGTGGCTGCGGGTGAAGCCATCCAGTCCAGAAAAGCTCGAAGCCGCGTGGTGAAGTTTTCCATCGTGGCGCCAGGGTTCCTGGCCTCAAAGAGAAAGAATGCGATGTGAGTGACCCGCTGCGGATACCCCCGGACGAACATCGCCACATGCTCTTCGAGGGTCTGCGGCCATGTCGACGCCTCTTTCGAGCGCAGTACATGAGTGGACCTGATCAGTTTGCGTGAAGCCTCGCGCTGCAAGCGAAGCCGCTGCATCTCGGTATCGGCGCACGCGATGCGCGTGAGGTAGGTGCTCAATACGGCATGGAAATCGCCATTTACCGCCAGCGCGATGTCACGGGACGGCCGAAACCGCTCGAAACGCACTGATAGATCTTCGCCCCACACACAGCGGCACTGGTGCTTGAGCCAGAAGCCCCAACTGTTGCGGTTTTCAGCCGCCAGCACCTGCGCCCGGTGACCGATATCGAAATCTATCTTGGTGATATGGGGATGCCGCTGCTCCAGTGCACAGCGGACTGCCTCCAAGCGCGCCAATAGATCCGCGGTTGCCGGCTCGCGCAGCACCAGGGTGAGATCGAGGTCAGAAGCACCCGCAGTGGCGTCGCCCCTTGCGACACTGCCATAGAGATAGATGCCGTCCAGGCCCAGGTCTTCCGTCGAGAGCGACGCACAGACATCCGCAAGCAATGGCTGGTATTCACGCTGCACGGGGGTGTCGGCGACGGTGAGGATAAATCCGTCCGCGTCGATGCCTGTAGAAAGGGTATTCATGGGCGATGCACCTCAATCACCAGCCCCTCCTCCTCACTCGGCACGCAGAAATGCTGGGTGATCAGCTCAAACTCGGCATCGGTCGCCGCAAAATCGTGGTCGCCCCGGGCATTGCGCGCACGCAGCCTCGCGCGGCAGGTGGCGTCGTCCAGTTCGAGGTAATGCAGGCGGTGCGGCACCTCGGCGGCTTGCGCCAGCCCCAGCAGCCATTCGCGATTGGCCAGGGTGTTGGCCGGAAAATCCAGCACCACGTTGACGCCGGACTCAAGCAGGCTGACCACCAGCGGCCCCACCACCCCGCGAATCCGCTGGGCACAGCGCAGGTAGTCGGCGATCGAGAGGATTTCACCGGCGTACAACTGGGCGAGCCAGGTGTCTTCGCTGAGCAGGATGGCTGCGTGTTCGGCCACCAGGGTCTTGGCCAGTGTTGACTTGCCCGAGGCGATCTTGCCGCACAGCAGGTGCAGGGTTGGCATGGGGACGGCTCCTTATGTCAGGCGTTGAGCATGCCAGCTTTCAGGCTGACGCTTAATATTTCGACACGAATTATGCTGAACTATCTGACACGTAAGGCGTTCATTTCCTATGCGCAGCCCCGACCAGGGGCGTTGTACAACAAGGAGCCGCCTTACCATGACAACCCTTCCCGCCTACCGATACACGCCGGGGCCGCTGCATGCGACCTTGCTGGCCGGCACCGTGCCGCTGTTTCTTGGTGCCTTGCTCAGCGACATTGCCTACACCCAGACCTACCAGATTCAATGGGCCAACTTTGCGTCCTGGTTGATTGCCGGTGCTCTGGTTTTCTGTGGGCTCGCGTTCCTGTTTGCGCTGGTCAACCTGCTTCGCGCCGAGCGCAAGGCGGGGCAACCCACGCGGTATGTCCTACTGCTGTTAGCCACCTGGGTATTAGGGCTGGTCAATGCCTTTCAACATGCCAAGGATGCCTACGCCTCAATGCCTGCCGGGCTGATCATGTCGGCCATCGTCTTGCTGCTGACACTGGCGGCCACCTGGACCGGCCTGCGCTCAGGAGGTGCCAAATGAAAACGTCCCACACCCTGAGCGTATTGAGCGCCGCGCTGTTGCTGAGCGCCTGCGGCGGCGAAGGTGACAAGACCCAGGCCCGTGGCCCCGACCCCAAGTTGCCGGAGCAGCAAAGCAGCCTGTTGCCGAGCATGAAGATCGCCGAGCCCACCCCGTGGGGCGATCAGAAACCCAAGGTGCCCGAAGGCTACAGCGTCACGGCCATCGCCACCGACCTCGCCATCCCGCGCCAGACCCTGGTGCTGCCCAACGGCGACATCCTCATCGCCGAAGGCCGTGGCGGCAGCGCAGCCAAGCTCAAGCCCAAGGATGTGATCGCCAGCCTGATCAAGGCCGAAGGCAACACCAAGGTCAAGGGCGGCAACCGCCTGACACTGCTGCGTGATGCCGACGGTGACGGCACCTACGAGTTGAAGACGGTGTTCGCCGACAACCTCAACGCGCCTTACGGCCTGGCGTTTGCCGACGGCAAGCTCTACGTGGCCAACCAGGATGCGCTGGTGCGTTTCGACTACACCGATGGCCAGACCAAGGCCAGCGGCGCGCCGGTCAAAGTCACCGACCTGCCGGCGCAGATTAACCATCACTGGACCAAATCCCTGGCGGTGAGTGCCGATGGGCGCCAGCTCTACGTGGGGATCGGTTCCAACAGCAACGTCACCGAACGTGGCATGGAAGTGGAAATCGACCGCGCCATGGTCTGGCAGATCGATGCCGCGACCGGCGCGCACAAACCTTACGCCACCGGCCTGCGCAACCCCACGGCGCTGACCATTCAACCCGACTCCGGGCAACTGTGGACGGTGGTCAACGAACGCGACGAACTGGGTCCCGACCTGGTGCCCGACTACCTGACCTCGGTGAAAGAAGGCGCGTTCTACGGCTGGCCCTACAGCTATTGGGGCCAGAACGTCGACCCGCGCGCGCAACCGCAGAACCCGGCCAAAGTCGCCGCCGCGATCAAGCCGGATTACAGCCTCGGTTCCCACGTGGCCGCACTCGGCGTGGATTTCTCCATCCCGGCCATGGGCGAGCAATTTGCCGACGGCGTATTCGTCGGCGAGCACGGCAGCTGGAACCGCGACAATCCTGTGGGCTACAAGGTGATCTTCGTGCCGTTCAGCAATGGCAAGCCATCCGGTGAGCCGATAGATTTCGCCAGCGGTTTTCGCGGTGACGACGG
Organism: Pseudomonas sp. B14(2022); assembly: GCF_012030485.1. Lineage (NCBI taxonomy): Bacteria > Pseudomonadati > Pseudomonadota > Gammaproteobacteria > Pseudomonadales > Pseudomonadaceae > Pseudomonas > Pseudomonas sp. B14(2022). The sequence goes on along the minus strand of NZ_JAAUVM010000008.1, from coordinate 260,081 downwards.
CAAGACCCGTGGGCGCCCGGTGGGGGTGACGGTCGACCCGAAAGGCGCGCTGATCATCGCCGATGACCTGGCCAATACCGTGTGGCGGGTGACGCGTAACCCATAGCGGCACATGACAGGGGCGGTGTCGCCCCTGTCAGCCCTCATCCTGCAATTGCACCTCCAGCCAGTCGAGCAATGCCGTGATCTCGGCTCGACTGCCTCCTCCCTGCTGCCTATACACCGAAATGGCCTCCGGCAAATGCACGCTCTCGGTACAGGGCCTGACCAGCGCCCCCGTTTCAATCAACTTGGTCGCGGTACGCCGCCAGCCCATGGCAACACCGTGCCCCTCCACCGCAGCCTGCAACATCAGCGGGTAACTGTCGAAGGTGACTCCACGCGTATCCCCGGCCACGGCCTGGCCGAATACCTGCAACCAGCGGTCCCACTCCATCAAGTGCGGAGGATGGGAGCTGTGGTGCAACAAGGTGCACGCCTGCAACCCCGCGAGCGACAGCGGTGGTTTCGTGCCCAGATAGCCGGGGCTGCACACCGGGAACACTTCGTCAGCCGCGGTGAACATCAGCGGATGGGCGCCACTGGCGCGCCCGGTACTTTGCAAGGCCACGTCGAAATGGTCGGTGAACTCGGTCAGGGGGCGGGTGGAGGTCACCACCTGGATTTCGATATGCGGGTATTGCTGGTGGAACGTCGACAGGCGCGGCATCAGCCAATAAAACGCTTCGCACAACTGGCACAGCAGCACCACGCGATGACTGTGCGGTGACACCCGCAGGCTGGCGGCACTTTCACTGATGCTGCGCAGCGCCTCGCCGACCACCCTGCCCAGTTCCCGCCCCTCTTGGGTCAGGAACACCGCTCGGTTGCGCCGACTGAAAAGCTTCACGCCCAGGTTGTCTTCCAGCCCGCGAATCTGGCGGCTGATGGCGGCCTGGGTGATGTGCAGCTCATCGGCAGCCTTGGAGAAACTGCCCAGGCGTGCCGCTGCTTCAAACGGCAACAGACTGGCCAGGGGCGGTAGGGTCTTGCCGAGTGTATTCATAATCTGAGGTTATATATCCAGGGCCGAGAACTCGTTTGTAGCACACCCACCCGACTGGGCACCATGGATCCATTACCTGAATGGATGCCCCAGATGAACGCTGCACAGACCTCTATTGCCGCCGGCGTACTGCTCGCGGTTGTTGCGACATTGGGCTGGGCGTTGAACTTCATCACGCCCTACGTCACCGGCGACTACAGCCTCTATGACTTGATGGCCGTACGATTTCTGGTCGCCGGCATATTGGGTGTCATGGGGGTGATCCTATGCCGGGCACAGTTGCACATGCTCGGGCCCGGCCAGCGATGCCTCGCCGCAGCGCTCGGGGCGTTGGGGTGCCTGGGCTACGGCGTGTGCATCGCCGCAGGCGTGATGTTCGGCGGGCCGGTCATGACCCCGGCGTTTGTCGGCACGGTGCCGGTGTTGTTGGCCCTGGTGGGTAACGCCAGCACCAGGACCGTGCCGTGGCGCCGGCTGGCAGCCCCCTTGTCATGCCTGACGGTGGGCCTCTTGCTGTCGAACATCAGCAGCGTTCATCAACCTTCATTGGATACAAACGCCTGGTGGGCGGGGCTGTTTTTTTCCCTGAGTGCAGTTGCCCTCTGGTTGTGGTTCAGCGTGATCAACCAACGGCAACTGACACACCTTGCGGCGCAGGCAACCGGCCTTTGGACCGCACTGATGATGGTGGGCAGCGGTGTCGCCACCCTGTGCCTGCTGCCGTTCATCCATGAGCTTGGCGTGTTCAAGCTGCCGACGCTCGGCTTCGGCCTTTCCCAGGCAGGCCCGCTCTATGCCTGGAGCCTGGTGATCGCGGTGATGTCCACCATGGTCGGCGCCTGGGCCTGGAACGCCGCGACCCGACGCCTGCCGATGGTACTGAGCGGCCAATTGATCGCCCTCGAATCACTCTTCGCCACCCTGCTCGGCCTGTGGTTTCACGGGCGGTGGCCCACGCTCATGGAAGCCGCGGGCCTGGGCGCGGTGCTGATCAGCGTGGTCATGGCGATTCGGATCATATTGACGAACCCTCGGGCGACGGCCTGCCCGAACCCCAACAGCAGCCACTGACCGACGGAAGAGGAGCCCACCTTGAGTTTCGGCCAGCAATTGGTCAGCCAGACCTGGGCACGCGCGTTGTAGAAAAGGCGCTTGAAGGAATGGGTCTCGACACAACGTTATGGGTGATTCGACGGACCTGTGGCGAGCGGGCTTGTCCCGCGTTGGGCTGCGCAGCAGCCCCAAAACCAGGCGCAGCGGAGTGTCTGATGCACCGCATTCGTCTTTATTAGGGGCGCTTCGCACCCCAACGCGGGACAAGCCCGCTCGCCACAGAGGTAGTGGGGTCTGGGTTTACAGGTCAGTGATTTCCTTGTGGCGCGGCACCAGCGTCTTCATCACGCTCCAGGCCACCAGGTACGCCAGCGCGCAGATCGCGAACATGATCATGTAGCCGGTGTGAATATCATTGATGGACTTGTAGTAGTCGAACACCCAGCCGCCGATCTTGGTCATCACCACGCCGCCGATACCGCCGGCCATGCCGCCAATGCCGACCACCGAGGCCACGGTTTTCTGCGGGAACATGTCGGACACGGTGGTGAAGATGTTGCACGACCACGCCTGGTGCGCCGAGGCACCCACGCCGATCAGCAATACCGGCACCCAGAAGCTGATGTAGCCCAACGGCTGCGCCAGCAACACCACCAACGGGAACAGCGCGATCACCAGCATGGCTTTCATGCGGCCGTCATAGGGTGCGTCGCCACGGGCCATGAAGTAACTGGGGAACCAGCCGCCGCCGATGCTGCCGACCATGGTCATGCTGTACAGCACGGCCAGGGGCATGACGATATCGGCGCCTTTCATGCCGTATTGCGCCGACAGGTAGGTGGGCAGCCAGAACAGGAAGAACCACCACACGCCGTCAGTCATGAACTTGCCAAAGGCAAACGCCCAGGTCTGGCGGTAGGTGAGCAACTTGAACCACGAGACTTTCTTCGCCGCCGCACCTGCGGGGGCCGCAGTCAACGGCTGCGCGCTCTGGTCGCTGCGGATATAGGCCAGCTCTTCGGCCGACAGGCGTTTTTGCTGCTCCGGCTTTTCATACACCGCCGCCCACACCGCCACCCACACAAAGCCCAGCATGCCGATGACCATAAAGGCCGCTTCCCAGCCCCACATCCCGGCGATCAGTGGCACACAGATCGGCGCCAGGATCGCGCCGACGTTGGCGCCGGAGTTGAAGATCCCGGTGGCCAGCGAGCGTTCTTTCTTGGGGAAATACTCGGCGGTGGCCTTGATCGCAATCGGGAAGTTACCCGCCTCGCCAATCGCCAGCACCGCACGGGACAACATGAAGCCGGCGATGGACACCGGGATCACCGCCAGGCCGATCGCACCGCTGAGCGCGGCGATGCCCTCGCCCATCGGCACCGAGAACGCATGCATGATGGCGCCGGTAGACCAGATCGCAATCGCGATCACGTAGGCGGCCTTGGTGCCGATCTTGTCGACAAACCGACCGGCGAAGAGCATGGAAATCGCATACACAAACTGGAACACCGCCGCGATATTGGCGTAATCGGTGTTGCTCCAGCCAAATTGCGTCGACAACTGCGGCGCGAGCAGGCTGAGCACCTGACGGTCGAGGTAGTTGACGGTGGTCGCGAAAAACAACATCGCGCAGATGGTCCAGCGATAGCTGCCTACCGCTTGGCCAACGCGCTGGGCGTTGATGGGCTCGATCAAGTTCATGGCATCACTTTTTATTTTTGTTAGGTAGGACATATGTAACGTCATATGTCGTCGTACAACTGTGGCTTTTATATCGGGCTACCTACCCGCTGTCAATGTGAAAAGTTACGGCTTTTGCAGGCTATCCGACGGATGTGAAAAGTGTCAGGTGCGGCTAGGTTGTAGGACGACAAACGCGCATGACCCGGCTCGGCGCTTTGCCGGGCACATCATCGAGTACACCGAACGGCTGCATGCCGACCTTCTCCAGCACGCGGATCGACGCCGCGTGGTCAGGGCGCACCAGGCCGAACACTTCCGGCAATCCGAGGGTGTCAAACGCCAGCGCCAGGGCATCGCGTGCCAACTCAGTGGCGTAGCCCTGCCCCCAGGCCTCCACCGCGAAGCGGTAGCCCAGGTTGATGCGCGGTTGCGTGAGGTAGTTGAGCGGCGCAATACCGCCGAAGCCGATGATGCAGTCCGGGGCTTGCTGATGGGCAATTGCCCACCAGCCATAGCCGTGGGTGGCCCACTGTGCGATCCACTGGTCGAGCAAGCGCTGGGCAGCGGACAGACTGGGCATGGGGCCCGAGGGATTGAAGAGGTTGGTCTGCGGGTCGCCGAAGATCGCGAACAATCGCTGTACGTCACTCGGGAGTGGCTGACGGTAGATAAGACGCGAGGTGGTAGCCGGCATCGGGATCATTCCTCTTTAGAACTGTGGCAAGCCCGCTCGCCACAGGGTAGGTGCTCACCCCGAAAACCCAGGCGATTGCTGGCAAACTGCGCCCCAAGCAAAAAAACGCAAATAGTGGTGAATTATTTCATGTCCGCTTGTATCTGAACTGACAGAGCGGTGCCATTGCAACGATGGCACCTCCCCTGTTCTGTTTTAGAGTGGTCCGCATGAAATTACGTAAGAAAGGCGTCAAGCCCATCGGTTTGAAAGACATCACCATTGTTGACGATGCCAAGATGCGCAAGGCGATCACCGCCGCCGCACTGGGTAACGCCATGGAATGGTTCGACTTTGGTGTCTACGGGTTTGTCGCCTATGTATTGGGCAAGGTGTTCTTCCCCGACGCCTCGCCCAGCGTACAAATGATCGCGGCACTGGGGACCTTCTCCGTGCCGTTCCTGATTCGTCCCCTGGGCGGCCTGTTCTTCGGCGCGCTGGGCGATAAATACGGACGCCAGAAAGTCCTCGCCGCGACCATTGTGATCATGTCGCTGAGCACCTTCGCCATCGGCCTGATTCCCGGATACGCCTCCATCGGCATCTGGGCGCCGATCCTGTTGCTGCTGTGCAAGATGGCCCAAGGCTTCTCGGTGGGCGGTGAATACACCGGCGCCTCGATCTTCGTCGCCGAATATGCGCCGGACCGCAAGCGCGGCTTCCTCGGCAGTTGGCTGGACTTCGGCTCCATCGCCGGTTTCGTGCTCGGTGCCGGCGTCGTGGTGCTGATCTCCAGCGTGCTGGGCGAAGCCGACTTCGAGGCCTGGGGCTGGCGCCTGCCGTTCTTCCTGGCCCTGCCCCTGGGCATGATCGGCCTCTACCTGCGCCATGCGCTGGAAGAAACCCCGGCGTTCCAACAGCATGTCGAAAAGCTCGAACAGGGAGACCGCGAAGGCCTGACCCATGGCCCGAAAGTGTCGTTCAAGGAGATCGCCACCAAGCACTGGCGCAGCCTGCTGACCTGCATCGGGATCGTCGCGGCCACCAACGTGACCTACTACATGCTGCTCACCTACATGCCCAGCTACCTGTCGCATAACCTGCACTACAAAGAAAACAGCGGCGTACTGATCATCATCGCGATCATGGTCGGCATGTTGTTCGTGCAGCCGTTCATCGGTTTTGTCAGCGACAAGATCGGCCGCAAGCCCTTCATCATCGCCGGCAGCATCGGCCTGCTGTTCCTGTCCATCCCGGCATTCATGCTGATCACCAGCGGCAAGATCGGCCTGATCTTCGCCGGCTTGCTGATCCTGGCCATCGTGCTTAACTTCTTCATCGGCGTCATGGCCTCCACACTGCCGGCGATGTTCCCCACACACCTGCGCTACAGCGCGTTGGCCAGTGCGTTCAACGTTTCGGTACTGATCGCCGGTGTCACCCCCACCGTCGTGGCCTGGCTGGTGGAGAGCACCAACGACCTGTACATGCCCGCCTACTACCTGATGGTGTTTGCGGTGGTCGGCCTGATCACCGGCCTGACCATGAAGGAAACCGCCAACAAACCCCTGCGCGGCGCAGCACCGGCGGCGTCGGATATGGCAGAAGCGAAGGAATTGCTGCAGGAGCATCACGACAACATCGAGCAGAAAATCGAAGACATCGACGCCGAAATTGCCGAACTGGAAGCCAAGCGCCAGAACCTGGTGCAGCAGCATCCGCGTATCAATTAAGACCTGACCAAGCGTGGCGGCAAGGGCCGCCACGCCACTGGAGTGTTCAACCATGCTTCCAAGCTTCACCGCCGCACACGCGTTACTCAGCGCCGACGAACGCGCTGCCATCGCCGAAATCGAAGCCACCACCAGCATCCTGCAATTGGTCACCCGCCTGACGGGCATGCGCTTTGCTGGCATCGCCAAGTTCACAGACCTGGAATGGATCGTCTGCTCGGTGCACGACACTGCCGACATGGGTATTCACGTCGATGACGTGCTCGACCTGGAAACCACCCTGTGCAGCGAGTTCTGTATCAACCCCCAGACCTTGTTCATCCCGCATGTCAGCGACAATGGCCGCTTCGCCTCACGCCCGGTGGTCAAGCAATACGCCATCGAGAGCTACGCCGGCGCGCCGATCTTCCTGCCTGACGGCCGCCTGTTCGGCGCACTGTGTGCGCTGGATTCCCGGGCAATGCTGTTTGACGACCCCAACCTGCCGGAAACCCTCAGCCTGTTTGCGCGGCTGATCGGCTGCATCTTCTACGCTAACTTGACGCCCGCGGATCAGTGACAGGCGCCTTGCCGCGCAGCGCGGCCATATCGCGCTTGGGCGGCACGCCAAACAGCCGGCTGTACTCGCGGCTGAACTGCGACGGGCTCTCATAGCCGACCTTGAACGCCGCGCTGGACACGTCCCGGTGCTCGTTCAACATCAAGCGCCGCGCCTCGTTGAGGCGCAGCCACTTCTGATACTGCAACGGGCTCATCGCCGTGAGTTGACGAAAGTGATGGTGAAAGGTCGCCGCGCTCATCTGCACGCGCGCGGCCAGTTCTTCCACGCGCAGAGGCACGTCGTAATTGAGCTTGAGCCAATCGATCGCCCGCGCAATCCGATAACCCTGCCCGTCCACGGAACAGATCTGGCGCAATCGGCCGGCCTGGTCGCTATGCAACAGCCGGAAGTGAATCTCGCGCTGGATCAAGGGCGCGAGCACCGGTATCGCTTCGGGCTCATCAAGCAATTCAACCAGGCGCGCAAATGACGCGAGCATGGCGCCGGTCACGACACCAATCCCCACGCCTTTCATCACCGCCCGCTCCCGCGTTGGCGGCAACGCCCCCTGGGCGATCAGTTCGGCGAGGATGCGCAGGTCCAGCTTGAAGGTCAGGCCCAGGCACGGGCGAGTCGGGCTGGCCACCAGCACTTCAGAATTGGCCGGTATATCCAGCGACGTGACCAGGAATCGTGCCGTGTCATACGGGTACCCCTCGCCGCCGACCCACAACCGCTTCTCACCCTGGGCAACCAGCACGATGCTCGGCTCGACCATGCACACCACGGGTGTCGCGGGCTGCTCACGCCGATAAAAGCCCAGGCCGGGGATGGGCATGGGGTAGTCGCCGGGTACGCAGACCCTTGAGCCGATGGCGTGGACCAGCACGTCCAGGGGCGTTTGATTGATCTTCATAAAGGGCCCTTTTCTCTGATCGCTGGACTTTACCCCGACCGGCCCGCTTGCGTCCCCGGCAACCCGACAGACTCAGAGGATCAGGCAAGTAATCCAGTGGAACGCACTACAGAACCCTGGGCCACGCCGGGAAAATGTGCCGACCCCCTTCTCAAGGATCCATCCATGAAAAGCCTCTTGCTCACCCTGAGTCTGCTGGTGATTTCGTTCTCTTCTCTGGGAGCCGACATGTCCAACGGTGCAAACAACTTCTACACAAGCGACAAGGTGACCGTCGAAAATGTCACCTTCAACAATCAATACGGCATGCCGGTGGCGGGCAACCTGTTCGTGCCCAAACAGCTCGCCCCGGCCTCGAAAAATGCCGCGCTGATCGTCGGCCACCCGATGGGGGCCGTCAAAGAACAGAGCGCCAACCTCTACGCCACCAAAATGGCCGAACAGGGCTTTGTCACTTTGTCGCTGGACCTGTCGTTCTGGGGCGAAAGCGCAGGCCAGCCGCGCAATGCGGTGCTACCCGACCTCTACGCCGAAGACTTCAGCGCCGCCGTGGACTTCCTCGGCATCCGGCCGCTGGTCGATCGTGAGCGCATCGGCGTGATCGGCATCTGCGGCAGCGGCAGCTTTGCCATCGCGGCGGCCAAGATCGACCCACGCCTCAAGGCCATCGCCACGGTCAGCATGTACGACATGGGCGCCGCCAACCGCAACGGCCTCAAGCACGGCATGACAGCGGAGCAACGCCGGCAGGTGCTGGTGCAGGCGGCCAACCAGCGTTACGTGGAATTCCAGGGCGGCGAGACCCTATACACCAGCGGCACGCCGCTCAAGCTGACCGGCAACCCGATTGGCGATGAGTTTTTCGATTTCTACCGCACACCGCGAGGCGAAGTCACACCGGCCGGCGCCTCGCCGCAGACCACCACCATGCCCACGCTGACCAGCAACGTGAAGTTCATGAACTTCTACCCGTTCAACGACATCGAGACGATTTCGCCTCGCCCGCTGTTGCTGATTGCCGGTGCCGATGCGCACTCCCGCGAGTTCAGCGAAGACGCCTACAACCGGGCCGCCGAGCCCAAGGAGCTGGTGATCATCCCGAATGCCGGCCACGTGGACCTCTACGACCGGGTCAACCTGATCCCCTTCGCCAAGCTCACCAGCTTCTTTAAAAGCAACTTGAAGTGATCTCGATAAATCCTCACGCGCCCCGCTGGGGCATAGGCTTTGGTTCAACGCTGAACGCCCAGCAGATAGGGCTGTTGTGGCGAGCGGGCTTGTCCCGCGTTGGGGTGCGAAGCGCCCCTGATGAAGACGAATGCGGTGTATCAGACACTTCTCTGCGCCTGGTTTTGGGGCTGCTACGCAGCCCAACGCGGGGCAAGCCCGCTCGCCACAGGAAGCAGATGCAGGAGTGGAGCGAGTACGGCGACAGCGTTCCGGTGAAGCCAAACCCTCGGGGGCGCACGGCGCTGAAGCGCTAATTATTTTGCCCAGACAGCCGATACCCAGGCATATCCCCTACTTGCAGCGACGTCCTGCGGGAAATATGCCGAACTCTCTCGCCCCCATTGTGCGCAAGCTCTCCAATCGCACCAGCCTGTCGCTGGCACGTACATCGCTGTTCAATTTCGTGGCGTTGCTGGCCCTGGTCTTTGCAGCCGCCGCCTACTCCCTGGTGTACCTTGCGCGCGAACTGGACCATTCCGAACAGGAGGAAAGCGCGTTCTATACCCGCAAAGCCATGCAGTCCCTGGAAAAATCCCTACGGGTGACCGTCAAGGACTACGCCTTCTGGAGCGATGCCTACAAGCACCTGCACATGACAGTGGACAGCGATTGGGCCTACGCGCGCGGCAACGTCGGCGCCACGCTGTATCAGGACTTCGGTTTCCAAGGCCTGTTTGTGGTCAACAACGATAATCGAACGGTTTACTCGGTGATCAAGGGCGAGCAGCAAAGCATCGAGCTCTCGCAGTGGCTCGACCAACCCTTGACCGAGATTATCGAGCAGGCGCGTGCCGGGGCTGAAAACGAAACACCGGTCACGGCGTTCATCAATGTACGCGGCAGCCCGGCACTGGTGGCCGCCGCCGCGATCACGCCCGGCACCGATCCTACGGTAGAGCCCGATGGCCGGCCTGCCTCGGTGTTGATCTTCGTCGACGTCCTCAACAGCGCCAAGCTGAGTGCAATCGGCGCTGACTTCGGCGTGGGCAAGCTGCATGTGGCCACGCCCGACGACATCGGCAAGACCCTGGTTTTCCCTCTGGGCGATAACGGCGCGGCCGGCAGCCTGCGTTGGGAACCTGCGCGACCCGGCCTGCGCTTGATGAGCGTAGGCTTGCCGCTGCTGGGGCTGGCCGCGCTGCTGGTGTGCCTGATGACCTGGGTGATTCTGCGCCGCGCCACTGCCGCCGCCCTCGCCCTGGATGCCAGCCACACCTCACTGCTGGACAGCCAGAACGCCCTGGCCACCAGCGAAGCACGCTTTCGGGATGTGGTGGAGGCAAGTTCCGACTGGGTCTGGGAAATCGATGCCGATTGGCGTTTTACCTACCTGTCGGAACGCTTCGAAAACGTCACCGGCCTGGCCCGGCAAGCCTGGCTCGGGGCCGCGATGAGCGACCTGCTGGACACCGAAGCCGGCCTGCTGTCGCAATGGCTGAGCACCCCGGGTCGGCGCGTGGACGTCAGTGTGCAGTGCCGCTATATCGATGCCCAGGGACAGGAGCGCACCACCCGGCTGTCGGCGCGGGAAATGCCCTGCGGCGGGTTTCGCGGCACGGCCACCGACGTGACTGAAGAAGTCGAAGCACGTCGGCGCATCGAGTACCTGTCTCAACACGACGCCCTGACCGGGCTGCCCAACCGCACACGCCTGCAGGCGTTCCTGGACGGCAAACTCAAGGCCCTGCCCAGCGCCGAGCAGCCGCTGGTGATGCTCAGCCTCGACCTGGACCGCTTCAAGCCGGTCAATGACCTGCTCGGCCACGCCGCCGGTGATCGGGTGCTCAATCAAGTGTCCGGCCGCCTGGCCGCCTGCGTGCGCCACGGTGACCTGGTGGCCCGTATCGGCGGCGATGAGTTTGTGCTGATCCTCAGCGATGCAGGCAGCCAGGAGGAAGTCGAAAGCCTGTGCCTGCGCTTGATCGAGTCCATCGAGCAGGCAATCAGAATCGACGAACAAGAGGTGTTTATCAGCGCCAGTATCGGCATTGCCATGGCGCCCACCGATGCCCGCGATGCCACCGAACTGCTGCGCTACGCCGATATCGCGCTGTATGAGGCCAAGGCGGCCGGGCGCAATACCTGGCGCTTTTACTCCGGGGAAATGAATACGCGGATCATCGAACGGCGGCGCCTGGAGAGCGATCTGCGCTTTGCGATCAAGCACGCTGAACTGCGCCTGCACTTCCAGCCGCGCTATCGCATCGCCGACGGGCAGATGGTCGGGGCCGAAGCACTGGTGCGCTGGCAGCATCCGGTACGCGGGCTGATCGCCCCGGACACCTTTATTCCGATTGCCGAAGAATCGGGGTTGATTCTGTCGCTGAGTGACTGGGTACTGGAAACCGCTTGCGCATGCGCGGCGCAGTGGCCGGACACGCTGTTCGTCTCGGTGAACCTGTCACCCACCGAGTTCAAGCGCGGCAATCTGGTGGAGCGCGTGCGCCACGCCCTGGACGCCTCGGGTATCGACGCTGCGCGCCTTGAGGTGGAAATGACCGAAAGTGTCATGCTCGAGGACGCCGTCGGTGCGCTTGAGGTGATGCGCACGCTCAAGCAACTGGGCATCCGCATTGCCATGGATGACTTCGGTACCGGCTATTCGTCCCTCAGCTACCTGCGTGCGTTCCCGTTCGACGGCTTGAAAATCGACCGCAGCTTCCTGACCCGGCTGGAGGAAAGCGAGGATGACAAGGCGATTATCCAAGCCATTGTCGGCTTGGGCCGTGCCCTTGCCCTGACGGTAACGGCCGAAGGCATTGAAACCGCTGAACACCTGGCCATGCTCAAAAGCGTGGCGTGTGAGGAAGGCCAAGGCTACTTCCTCAGCCGACCGCTGGATATCGACGCATTCAACAGCTTGCTGGACGACTACTGCGCCGACGTCAGCGGAAAAAATGACTCGGGGTCTTGCCAAACTGTTTCTTGAACATGCTGGTAAACGCACTCGGGCTTTCGTAGCCCAGCTCCAGGGCCACATCGATAATCTTCTGTCCCACCGCGATACGCTCCAATGCCAGCAGCAGCCGCGCCTGCTGGCGCCATTGGCCGAAGGTCATGCCGGTATCCTTGCGGAACAGGCGCTGGATGGTTTTCTGGTCGAGCGCCAGGCGCTCGCTCCAATCCGCCACGGTGGAGGCATCGCCCGGGTCATCCTGCCACGCCAGGCAGATCTGGTTGATACGCGGGTCGGCGGGCTGCGGCAGCGACAGCGGCAAAGCCGGCAATAGCGCGAGTTCGTCGAGGATCAGGTGCATGATCCGCGCATCGCGGGAGTCTTCGGCATAGGGCGGTTTCAAGCTCACGGAGGCCTTGATCAGCTCGCTGAGCAACGGCGAGATACTCACCGCCTTGGTCTCGGTCGGCAGGTTGGGGAAGCTGTCGGGGCGAACAAACACGCTGCGCATTTTCAGGGCGCCCACGCAGCGCAGGGAGTGCACGTGCCCGCAGGGCATCCAGAAGCCGCGATTGGGCGGCACCGTCCATTGGTTGTGCGCCGAATGCACCACCATCACGCCTTCGGTGGCGTAGAGTAATTGATGCTTTTCGTGGCTGTGCTCGGGTATCACCCAGTTTTCCGGATAATCGGTGGCCGAACTGATGACAGCCCAGTCGCCCTCATCGATCTCCTGCAGAAATTTATCCAGTGATTTGATCATTTCGCCCTTTTTACGATGGTTGCCTCCCGAATTACGCGAGACAGGCATTCTTGGCGAATCTAGCATAAGCTCTGAAACAAATTGAAATGGGCAGCGAGCTTAAGTACTCGCTGCCCCAGTTCGCTGCCTTGTATGGAATGCCTGTATGTCGACCTTGACCGCATCATCTGCTGCCACCTCGAGTCCGCCTCAAGTAAGCCCGTTAGTCATGCGCATCCTCGGCGCCTGTGCCCTGGCGCACCTGATCAATGACCTGATCCAGGCCGTATTGCCGTCGATCTACCCGATGCTCAAGGCCAATTACGGGCTGAGCTTTACCCAGGTCGGCCTGATCACCCTGACCTTCCAACTGACCGCGTCCCTGCTGCAACCCTGGATCGGCTACCACACCGACCGGCATCCCAAGCCGTGGCTGCTGCCGGCAGGCATGGTCTGCACCCTGGTCGGCATCCTGATGCTGGCGTTTGTCGGCAGCTTCCCGGCGATCCTGCTGGCGGCAGCCCTGGTGGGCGTCGGCTCATCGACCTTCCACCCGGAAACCTCGCGCGTCGCGCGCCTGGCCTCCGGCGGGCGCTACGGCCTGGCGCAATCGACCTTCCAGGTCGGTGGCAACGCCGGCAGCGCGTTGGGGCCGTTGCTCGCGGCGGCGATCATCATTCCCTATGGTCAGGGCAACATCGCCTGGTTCGGGCTGTTTGCCGTGTTCGCGATCCTGGTGCTGTATGGCTTGAGCCGCTGGTACCGCAACCACCTCAACCTGTTCAAGCTCAAGCAAGGCGGCAAAGCCACCCACGGCTTGTCCAAAGGCCGCGTGACGTTTGCCCTGGTGGTGCTGGCGGTGCTGGTGTTCTCCAAATACTTCTACATGACCAGCCTGACCAGCTACTTCACGTTTTACCTGATTGAAAAATTCCACCTGTCGGTATCGAGTTCCCAGATGTATCTGTTCCTGTTCCTCGGGGCTGTGGCCGTGGGCACCTTCGCGGGCGGGCCGATCGGCGACAGGATCGGGCGCAAGAAAGTCATCTGGTTCTCGATCCTCGGTGCCGCGCCGTTCACCCTGGCCCTGCCCTACGTCGACCTGTTCTGGACCGCCGTGCTCAGCGTGGTGATCGGTTTTGTTCTCGCCTCGGCGTTCTCGGCCATCGTGGTATTTGCCCAGGAACTGGTGCCGGGCAATGTCGGCATGATCGCCGGGATCTTTTTCGGCCTGATGTTCGGCTTCAGCGGTATCGGCGCGGCGCTGCTCGGCCTGCTCGCCGACAGCCACGGCATTGAGTACGTCTACACACTGTGCTCATTCCTGCCGCTGGTGGGCATCCTGACGATACTGCTGCCGTCGACCAAAGGCGTCTGAACCGCCGATCATCGAATAGCTGTATGCCACTACCTTTTGTGTTCTGAAAACCCTGTGTGTGCGCTTACAATTCCGGTTTAAACGCACACCCAGGCAGACCCGGCACGAAATGACGCTCGACCCTCCTACGATTCTGGCACTCACCGTTGCCCTGGCCGCCGCTGCTGCCCTGTACCTGGCCATAGAATGGCGCAGCGTACGCGAACCTTCGCTGCTGTTCTGGAGCGCCGGTTTCGCCACCATCACCGTCGGTTCCACCCTGGCCCTGCTGCGCATCAATGGCTATTTGCTCATCGGCATCTGGTTTGCCAACGGCTTGCTGGTGAGCGCGCATGTCCTGTTTTTGCTCGGTGTCGCGCGCTTTACCCACGTGCGCCTGTCACCACTGTGGCTGCTGATGCTGGCCGTGTGGCTGGGCATGCTGATGCTGCCGACCGACCTGCCGTGGTCCAAAGCCATGCTCGGCGTGCAGTCGCTGCTGGTCGCACTGCCGACCTTGCGTGCGAGTTTCCTGCTGCGGCCCCACGGCCGGTCATTGAGCATCGGCGCGGTGCAACTGCGTTATGTGCTGCTGGTCCACGGGAGTTTCTACGTGGCCAAGGCGCTGTCGGTGATGATCCCCGGCACCTTGATCGACCTTGCGGCATTCAAGGGCGAGATCATCCAGGTGTCCCTGGTGGAAGGCGCGATGGCGATCATGCTGATTGCGCTGTCGATGACCGGCTCCGAACGCTACCGCCGCGAACAGCAGATCGCCCGCCTCGCCGCCCGCGACCCGCTCACCGCCCTCTACAACCGCCGCGCCCTGGACCTGCGCGCCCCGCGCCTGCTGGCCCAGGTGTCGGCGCAACAACCGGGCGCCCTGCTGCTGATCGACATCGACAACTTCAAGTCGGTCAACGACCTCCACGGCCATACCGCCGGCGACCGCGTGCTGATCGCCTTGAGCGAGATGATTCGCGCAGTCGTGCCCCGAGGCGCGCTGGCTGCACGTTTGGGCGGTGATGAGTTTGTGATCCTGCTCAACCCGGCCTCGACCGAGCAGATCGTCGAACTGGGCAGCAGCCTGCGCGAGCAGTTTCAGCAACTGGCCGCGCAGACGTTCGCCACGCCCGCGCCCGTGACCCTGAGCATCGGCGCCACCCTGTTCGACCAGCCGCCGGCCAGCCTCGCGGCGCTGATCGAACAGGGGGACACCACGCTGTATGAGTCCAAGCGTGGCGGGCGGGATAGCATTCGGTTGGTGGATCGGACGGGGTCTGGTTCCTACAGCGAAAGGTCGTAATTGACCGCCACACTGCACCCCGTCATTGCGCCCAGCCCGAACAGGCACGCCACCCCCAGCCCATACGCCAGCGTGCGCCACGGCTGCCATCCCGCCAGATACATCAGCGTATGGGCCATCCGCGCCAGGGTGAAACCGCCGAACAACCAGGCTGTGGGCGCACCGGCAGTGCCCAGCGCCACACACAACCCGCCGAGCACGAAGAACAACGGGATATTCTCCAGGTCATTGGCCCAGGCCCTGGACGCCCGACTCACCTGGGGTAACTCCACGGGATGTGCAGCACGCTTGAAGACTGCCGCATCTTCGCGGTTGGTGAAGGCCAGCCCGCGAAGCCGGAAAAAACCCTGATAGCAGGAAATGCCAAACATCTTCAGGCACAGCACCAGCACGCACAGGGCGTAGATGTTCAACAGCTCATTCATCCCGAAATCCCTTCAGCACGATGTAGAGCAACGGCCCCACCGAGACGAACACCGCCGTCAGCAAGAAGTACGGCAGCACCGACGCCAGCGACCGTCCCCGCGACCGTGCATCCCGGTACATCCACACACAGGCCAGCACGGCCATCAGGTACAGGTCGGTTACTACCTGCGCGGTGTCCGGGCGCGATACCAACTCTCGTCCGAAGGCCAGCAACGATTGCTCGGCCGTGAGCAGCGTGAACAGGGTGTACAGCGAAAAGCCCAGCAGAGCGGCGAGTGCCAGATAAGGTTTGTGCATGGTCTGTTCCTTGACGTGATCAAGGCCCACCCTAGTGATAAGGTTGCCTTCCTCGCAATGACCTCGGAGGTCATCGTCACGCCATGGATACCCCCGCTACTGCCGGCGAACACTTGCGCCAGCTACGCCGACAGGCTGGCCTGAGCCAACTTGACCTGGCCCTGATCACCGGCGTTTCCCAGCGCCACCTCAGTTGCCTCGAAACCGGCCGCGCCAAGCCGAGCCCAGGTACGTTGCAGCACCTGCTAACCGCACTGGAAACACCGCTGGAACAGTGCAACCGCGTGTTCCTCGCCGCCGGCTTCGCGCCCCGCTATACCGCTACTCCGCTCGCCGCGCCGGCCATGGCTGCGATTCGCGAGGCGGTCAGCCATGTACTGCACGCCAACAACCCGGCCCCGGCGATCCTGCTCGGCAGCCACTGGGAAGTACTGGCGGCGAATGCCAGTACTGGTGTGCTGTTGGGGCTCGTGGGGGTCACGCCGCCAATGGAAGGCCTGAACCTGCTGACCACCCTGCTGCAACCCGGTGGCCTGGGCGACCACCTGATCAACGCCGAAGAAATCCGCACCCTGGCCTGGCAACGGGCAAGCCGCGAAGCGTTGGGCAACCCCGTATTGGCCGCGTTACTGGCGAGCTTGCCCGCCCCCGCCCACGCTGCGCCGCCCGCTGAAATGCCGCCGCTGGTGGTGACCCGCCTGCACTCCAGTCGGGGCGAACTGAGCTTCCTGTCCACCTTCACCACCTTTGGCATGCCCCAGGACATCACTCTCACCTCCCTGCGCATCGAACATCTGATTCCCGCGGACGACGCCACCTGGCAGGTGATGCGTGCCGCCTATGGGGAAAATGCCGCACTGGTTTTGTGAAATATCTGTACGTAGACTGCCGCCATACCTCAACTTAAGGCGGCGAAGAAAACGTCATGCAAGTTACCGAAGTCTCCATTGCCCAATTGCGCGCGGCGCTCGAATCCGGCCAGACCACGGCCGTTGAACTGGTGCACGCTTACCTTGCGCGGATCGATGCCTACGACGGCCCGCAGACCGCTACCGCACTCAACGCCGTCGTCGTGCGTAACCCCGAAGCCCTGAAGGAAGCTGAGGCTTCCGATGCACGCCGGGCCAAGGGCACAACCTTGGGACCACTGGATGGCATTCCCTATACCGCCAAGGACAGCTATCTGGTCAAAGGGCTGACCGCCGCCTCCGGCAGCCCGGCGTTCGCCAAGCTGGTCGCCCAGCGCGATGCATTCACCATCGAGCGTCTGCGCGCCGGTGGCGCCATCTGCCTGGGCAAGACCAACATGCCGCCGATGGCCAATGGCGGCATGCAGCGCGGCGTGTATGGCCGCGCGGAAAGCCCGTATAACGCCGACTACCTCACCGCGCCGTTCGCCTCCGGTTCATCCAACGGTGCCGGCACCGCCACCGCCGCCAGCTTTGCCGCCTTCGGCCTGGCGGAAGAAACCTGGTCCAGCGGCCGTGGCCCGGCGTCCAACAACGGCCTGTGCGCCTACACCCCGTCCCGTGGGGTGATTTCGGTGCGCGGCAACTGGCCGTTGACCCCGACCATGGACGTGGTGGTGCCCTACGCCCGCACCATGGCCGACCTGCTGGAAGTGCTCGACGTGGTGGTGGCCGACGACCCGGACACCCGTGGCGACCTGTGGCGCCTGCAGCCGTGGGTGCCGATCCCCGACGTCGCCTCGGTGCGCCCGGCGTCCTACGCTGAACTGGCGGTCAACACTGAAGCCTTGGCCGGCAAACGCTTCGGCGTGCCGCGCATGTACATCAATGCCGACCCCGAAGCCGGCACCAGCGAAAAGCCCGGCATCGGCGGGCCGACCGGGCAGAAGATCAACACCCGTGACAGCGTCATCGACTTATGGAAAGACGCCCGCCGGGCGCTGGAAGCCGCCGGCGCCGAGGTCGTCGAGGTGGATTTCCCGCTGGTGTCCAACTGCGAAGGCGACCGCCCCGGCGCGCCGACCGTGTTTACCCGTGGCCTGGTGTCCAAGGAATTCCTGCACGATGAACTGTGGGAACTGTCGGCCTGGGCCTTCGATGATTTCCTGCGCGCCAACAATGATCCGGCCCTGAACCGCCTGGCCGATGTGGACGGGCCGAAGATCTTCCCCCACGACCCCGGCACCTTGCCCAACCGTGAAGACGACCTCGCGGCCGGCATGGACGAATACGTGCGCATGGCCGAGCGTGGCATCACCCCGTGGAACGAGATCAGCACCGTCCCCGATGGCCTGCGTGGCCTTGAGCAAACCCGGCGGATCGACCTGGAAGACTGGATGGACGGCCTCGGCCTTGACGCGGTGCTGTTCCCGACCGTGGCCGATGTGGGCCCGGCGGATGCCGATGTGAACGAAGCCAGTGCCGATATCGCGTGGAGCAATGGTGTATGGGTGGCCAACGGCAACCTCGCCATCCGCCATCTGGGCGTGCCTACCGTTACCGTGCCCATGGGCGTGATGGCGGATATCGGCATGCCGGTCGGGCTGACCTTTGCCGGGCGGGCCTATGAGGATTCGGCATTGCTGCGGTTTGCGGCGGCGTATGAAGCCACCGGCAGCAAACGCCTGATCCCGCCGCGCACGCCGCCGCTGGCGACAAACTAACTGATTCACTGTGGGAGGGGGCTTGCTCCCGATGAGGGAGTGTCAGTTGATGCATCTGTGGCTGAACTACTGCCATCGGGAGCAAGCCCCCTCCCACATTTGGATCTGCATATATCAGGTAGATCTCGGTCTGCTTTTGCTCTGGCTTTTGCAGTCTTCGAGCCGACCGGAGTTGTGACTGGTGTACTCGGTTAAGTGTGGGAGGGGGCTTGCTCCCGATGAGGGAGTGTCAGTTGATGCAACTGTGGCTGACCCACTGCAATCGGGAGCAAGCCCCCTCCCACAGTTCTAACCGCATTTCAAGTCAGGCCATATAGGGCACGGCAATCAGCAGGATTACCGTGCCATGGCAGGCCGTTGCAGCCAACACGCCATGACGCATACGCACCAGCGCGCAGGCCAGCCCTTCGATCAGGGGTAAACAGCAACACCGGCCATCCCAGTTGGGTCACGCTCAAGGCCAGGAAGGCATGGCAGGCGGCAAACACCACGCCACTGATCATCAGTCGCGCGCGACCGCAATCATGTCGATCTCCACCGCCGCCGACTTCGGCAACTGCATCACCCCCACCGACGTGCGCGTATGCACCCCGGCACTGCCGAGGATCTCGTGCAACAGGTCGGACGCGCCGTTGGCCACTTCACTCTGCTGATCGAAGTCCTCGGCGCTGCGCACATACACGGTGATACGCGGGATGGCCTTGACCCGGCCCAGCGAACCGAGCGCTTGCTTGAGCAGGCCCAGGCAGCGCAATGCACTGATGCCGGCAGCGATTTGCGCCTGGGCCAGGGTCAAGGTGTCACCGACTTTACCCGGCAGCACGATCGTGTCGCCGACGCGAGGAATCTGCCCGCTGATGTACAGGTGGTTGCCGTCGCGCACCAGCGGCGTGTAGTTGCCGCCGACTTTGAACTCATCCAATTGATAGCCAAGGCGTTGTTGCACGGCCTGGTATTTTTCATCCGGTGTCATGGGCGCGAGTCCTCGTTGCGACGCTGCCACTCATCCACCACGTCGCCCATCGTCTTGGGTGTTGGGTTGCGAATCCAGGCCATGAAAGGCCGGTCGAACTTGAACCCCGCGCCGCAGTGCTCACGCATGAAACGGCGTACGTTCTGGGTGTTTTTGTAGTGTGAAGTGACAGGCGTGCTGCGGGTGATGGGGGCGCTGTGCCAATCGAAGTCCATTTGCGTAACGCTCTGATGTTTCGGGAGCACGCAGCATAGCGCTAAATGGCCACTGTGAACGCCGGTGAACCGACGCTGACAGTGGATCTTTTTCAGCGCCTATCAGGCGAAATCCGCCCCTCGGGTATTGACGAACAACGCGTAGATCGAATGGCTGCCGGCCATGAACAGGCGGTTGCCTTCGCGGCCGCCAAAGCACAGGTTGGGGCAGCGTTCCGGCAGCGAGATATGCCCGATGGCCTTGCCCTGGGGATTGAATACGCGCACGCCGTCGAGCTTCTCCAGGTCGGCCTTGGGGTCGCCATTGCCGCCCCAGCCGCACCAGAGATTGCCGCTCTCGTCGCACTTGATGCCGTCCAGCGCTGCGTATTCAAAGCCTTCGATATGCTTTCGCCGCTCTCCCAGGGTGCCGTCGTCCTTGACGTCAATAGCCCAGATCAGCCGATTGGGCTTGGCCCGCCCTTCCACCACGTAGAGGGTCCTTTCATCCGGCGCAAAGCACAGGCCGTTGGGACCGTTGAGATCGTCGATCACCCGCGTGACCTTGCCGCTTTCAGCGTCGATGCGGTACACGCCATGGGGTTGGGTGGGGGTGATCTTGTGGCCTTCGTAGTTGTTGCCGGTCTGGAATGGCGGGTCGCTGAACCACACCGAACCATCGCGCTTGCACACGATGTCGTTGGGCGAGTTGAAGGGCTTGCCGTCAAAGCTGTCCGCCAGCACGGTGATTCGGCCGTTGTGCTCGGTGCGGGTAATACGCCGCCCCTCGCCAGAGGTGGTCGAACCTTCGCACACCAGCAGGCGACCCTGACGATCGCGGCACATGCCGTTGGAGAAGTTGGCGTTTTCGCGGTACACCGACAGGCTGTCGGTCACCTCATCCCAACGCACGATGCGGTTGTTGGGGATATCACTGAGCAGCAGGTAGCGGCCATCGCCGATCCACACCGGCCCCTCGGCCCAGCGCAGGCCGGTCGCCAGGCGCTCAACGCTGGCATTGAACAGGCGCAGCTCGAGGAAACTGTCGTCGAGCACCTTGATCAGCGGGTCCGGATAACGCTGACTCAACGGCTCGGCAGCGTCTGCCAGGCGAGGCAGGTTACCCAGCACCGCCACCGACGCGGAAACCGCCAGGGATCGCTTGAGAAAGCCCCGGCGGCTGTGTTCGGGCCGGGCAGGCGAAGGGGGAAAATCCATAGGTATCTCCGTTATTTTATTGTTAGATGGGAGACTAGTTTTAACCTGTGATGAGACATCGTACAAGATTGAAAATCTCATCCAACCCTTACAAACCAAGGAACTGCGCAATATTCTAAATTTTACTTTCCAAACCCCCTGCGACTATAGCAATGTTGTACGATGACACGTTCGGTAACGTGTTGCCCGCACACCACCCCAACAACAATAAGGAAACACCCATGCAAAACGTCAAAGTGCTGATCGGTTTTCTGTGCCTGTTCAGCGGGTATGTGGCCGCTGCCCCTGCCGCCGACAAAGACGTCGCCCAAGCGGTCGACCACCTGACCCAGGCGATGCTGCATAAAGACCTCAAGCAGCTCCAGAGCTTGACCGCCGAGAACCTCACCTACGGCCACTCAAGCGGCAAGATCCAGAACAAGCAGGAATTCATCGCCGACATCGAGACCGGACGCAGCGGCTTCAAGACCCTCGAAATGCAGAAACAGACCATCACCTTGAGCGGCGACACTGCACTGGTACGCAACCACTTCTCCGCCCTGGCGGTGAACAGTGGCAAAGAAGTGCCGACCGAAATCGAGAACTTCCAGATCTGGCAGAAGCAGAAAGGCCACTGGCTGCTGATCGGTCGCCAGGCGTTTAAATTCTGATGGCTAGCGGTGAGCCATCAGGCTCACCACTGCACCACCTTGCGCACCTTCACCAACGCCTCGCGCAGCGCCGGCATGTCCACCGAGCCCAAGGCCAGGCGCAACGCGTGGGGCACGTGGGCCGAAACGGCGAAGGGCTCGGCGGTGGAGACGGAAATACCGTCGCGCTGCAAGGTCATGGCGACTTGATCGGCGCGGGCCTCTTCCGCCAGGGGCAGCCACAAGAAATACGATGACGGGTGGCTGGTGTAGGCCACCCCCTTGAGCACCTGCGCCGCCAAGGCTTGCCGCGCCCGCGCATCCTGGCGCTTTTGGGCTTCCAGTTGCGCCACCGTGCCGTCCTCGATCCAGGCGACCGCAATCGCACTCATCACCCCCGGCACGTTCCAGGTGGTGGCCATGATGGTGCGCTCCAGTGCTTTCACCCAACCCGAAGGGGCAGCGATAAACCCCACGCGCAGGCCGGTCGCGACACTTTTGGACAGCCCGCCCACGTAGACCGTGCGCTCCGGCGCCAATCTCGCCACGGGCAGCGGCACGTCCTCGGCCAGGAACGCATAGGCCGCATCCTCGATGATCATCAGGTTGTGCTGACGGGCAATCGCCACCAACTGCTCACGCTGCGCCAGGCTCAGCACCCAGCCCAACGGGTTATGCAGGGTCGGCATGCTGTACACGGCACGCACCGGGCGCTTGCGACACAGGCTTTGCAGGTGATCCAGGTCCGGGCCGTCGGCGGTGACCGGGACGGCGACGATCTCCAGGTGCAGCGTCTCGGCCAGCACCTTGAACCCTGAATACGTCAAGGCGTCGACGGCGATCACATCACCGGGCTTGAGCAAGGCCATCATGGTCACGGCCAACCCGTGCTGGGCGCCGCTGACCACCAGCACCTGTTCGGCCTCGACCGTCAGCCCTCGGCTCAACAGGTGCCGCGCGACGGCGGCGCGCTCATGCGGGCGACCGGCGTGGGGCTGGTAACGCAGCAGCGCTTCAAGGTCGCCGGACAGCGCCAACTGGCGCAATGCGGTGCGCAGCAAGTCGGCCTGGCCCGGCAAGGACGGGTAGTTGAAATTCAGATCGAGCATGCCCGCCGCCACACTCATCTGCCCGCTGCCCTGCCCCGGCGGCAGCGAGATTTCGCGCACAAAGGTGCCCCGGCCTGTCTCGCCACTGACCAGGCCCATGGCCTCCAGCTCGGCGTACACCCGGCTGGCGGTGACCAGCGCCAGGCCATGCTCGGCGGCCAACTGGCGGTGGGTCGGCAGCCGTGTGCCGGGGGGCATGCTGCCTGAGCGAATGGCCTCGGCAAAGCTGTCGACCAACGACTTGTAGCGGGCGCGGGGCATAAGCGATGTATCCATGACAATTTTTTGATTGTCTTTATCTTCGACCCTAGGATGCCTCCCACGCAACTCATCCTTTTCGGGCGCCCCTCATGGAACGTACTTCTCCCCTCAGCACCCTGGATACCCGCACTCAAGGCTGGATCAACGGCTTCATCGGCGTGGTGATCTTCAGCGGCTCGTTGCCGGCCACGCGCCTGGCGGTGATGGAATTCGACCCGGTGTTCCTCACCCTGATCCGCGCTGCCATTGCCGGCCTGCTGGGGCTGGTCTTGCTGGGTCTGTTCAAGGAAAAACGCCCCGCGCGCCATCAATGGATGCCCCTGGCCATCGTCGCCCTTGGCGTGGTGATCGGTTTCCCCCTGCTCACTGCGCTGGCGCTGCAATACGTGACCTCCGCACACTCCATCGTCTTTATCGGCCTGCTGCCGCTGGCGACCGCCGTGTTTGCTGTACTGCGCGGCGGCGAGCGTCCGCGCCCGGTGTTCTGGCTGTTTTCGATCCTCGGCAGTGCGCTGGTGATGGGGTACGCCTTTGCCCAAGGCGTGAGCGCCGCACCGGCAGGTGACGTGCTGATGCTGCTGGCAGTGCTGGTGTGCGGCCTGGGGTATGCCGAAGGCGCCAAACTGTCGCGCAGCCTGGGCGGCTGGCAGGTGATCTGCTGGGCGCTGGTGGTGTCGTTGCCAGTGGTGGTGCCGCTGAGCCTGGCGCTGGCACCGTCAAGCGTCAGTGGCATCAGCCTGCCGGCCTGGCTGAGCCTGGGCTATGTGTCACTGTTCAGCATGTTGATCGGTTTTGTGTTCTGGTATCGCGGCCTGGCCCAGGGCGGCATCGCTGCCGTTGGCCAATTGCAACTGCTGCAACCGTTCTTCGGTCTGGCGCTGGCAGCGGGCTTGCTGCATGAACAGGTCAGCCTGGGCATGCTGCTGGTGACGATTGCGGTGATCGGCTGCGTGGCCGGGGCCAAGCGGTTCGCGCGCTAACGCTGGGGCGCGACCATCTTGAACTTGATGTTGATGTCGTTGGACACCACGCTGTTGCCGGCCCATTCGCCTTCACCGATCCTGAAGTCGCCGCGCTTGAGGATGAACTCACCGTCGAACACGCCAATGCCATCCAGCTCCTTGAGCACTACGTTGACCGCCACCGGGCGCGTGGTGCCCTTGATCGTCAGGTTACCGCTGATGTTGAAGCGGTTATTCCCCAAGGCCGTGACACCGGTGGACTCATACACGCCCACCGGATAGGTCGCGGTATCGAACCACGAGGCCCGTTGCAGCTCATCGTTCGCCTCCGGGCTGCCGGCATCGATACTCGCCAGCTGGATCTTGAGCAAGGCATGGCCGGTTTCGGGCTTTTGCGTGTCAAAGCCCAGCGTGCCTTCAAAGTCGCCGAAGGTGCCATACACCCGCTGCCCCAACTGCGTATAGGTAAAGCTGATCTGGCTGGCGGTGCGGTTGACGTCGGTGTACTCCGCCGCCTGGGCACAGCCGATGACACCCAGGGCCAGGGCCAACGTGAGAATTCGACGCTTCATGCCACGCTCCGCAAAAAAATGGATGTATTCCCATCAGGTGCCGGTCCTGCTAAACAGGCTAGTCGCTTACAACAATAAGGACGCTGCATGCCCACCCCTTCTCTACAGGACATCACCGCGCCGGAAGGCATCTGCTACGGCTGCGGCGGCAGCAATCCGCATGGCTTGCACATCAAGAGCCGCTGGGACGCCGATGGTGTCCATGTCGTCGCCGAACATCATCCCGAGGCAAAATACAGCGGCTGGCCCGACCTGGTCTACGGCGGCTTGATCGCCATGCTGGTGGACTGCCATTCCAACTGGACCGCCATGGCCTACCACTACCGTGCCGAACAGCGCGAACCCGGCAGCCTGCCGCGCATCGACTGCGTCACCGGCAACCTGGGCATCAAATTTATCAAGCCCACACCGATGGGCGTGCGCCTCACGTTGCGCGCTCGGGTCGAAGGCGAAGTGGGCCGCAAAAGCCGCGTGGTCTGCGAGGTGTACGCTGGAGAGGTGCTCACGGCAGTCGGCGACTCGCTGTTCGTGCGCGTCGACACCCGCGAACTGGCTGCAGCCGCCCATGGCCGTGAAAGCTGATCCTGGTCTACATTGACTGGCACCGCTAATCGAGGACCGAACCGATGACTCGTCTCACCGCGAAAGACTTTGCCCCCGAACTGCTGGAACTCTACGACGGCTATGCCCACGGCAAGATCAACCGCCGCGAATTTCTCGACCGCGCCGCGCTGTTCACCTTTGGCGGCCTCACCGCTTCGGCCCTGCTGGCGGCCCTGAGCCCCAACTATGCCCTGGCCGAACAGGTGAAATTCACCGACCCGGACATCGTTGCCGACTACATCACCTACCCCTCGCCCAAGGGCAACGGCACCGTGCGTGGCTACCTGGTGCGCCCGGCCAAGGCCGCCGGCAAGCTGCCGGCCGTGGTGGTGGTCCACGAAAACCGTGGCCTCAACCCCTACATCGAAGACGTCGCCCGGCGCCTGGCCAAAGCCGGGTTTATCGCCCTCGCGCCGGACGGCCTGAGCTCGGTGGGCGGCTATCCCGGCAACGATGAAAAAGGCGTGGCGCTGCAACAGGCAGTCGACCCGACCAAGCTGATGAACGACTTCTTCGCCGCCATCGAATGGCTGATGCGCCACGACAGCAGCACCGGCAAGGTCGGCATCACCGGCTTCTGCTATGGCGGCGGCGTGACCAATGCAGCGGCGGTGGCTTACCCGGAACTGGGCGCGGCGGTGTCGTTCTACGGGCGCCAGCCGCAAGACAAGGACGTGCCGCGCATCAAGGCGCCGATCATGCTGCATTTCGGCGAGCTGGATACGCGGATCAACGAAGGGTGGCCGGCGTATGAAAAGGCCCTGAAGGCTGCCGGCACGACTTATGAAGCGTATATCTACAAGGGGGCCAATCATGGTTTCCATAACGATTCGACACCGCGTTATGACGAGGCGGCGGCGAATCTGGCGTGGGAAAGGACGCTGGGCTGGTTCCGTAAATACCTGGCCTGAATGCAGTCAACATGTGGGAGGGGCTTGCCCTGATGCCTGTCAGTTAAGGAGTAGAAAGTTTGATAAGCGCTTGCCCCCTCCCACAGTGATCGTTCCCACGCTCCTCCAGCAACCAGTCCTTGAATGCCAGCATCGCCGAGGTCTCGGCCCGCGACTGCAAGCGCGTCAGCCAGTAGCTGCCGGTGCTGATGCCGACGTCGAAAGTCTGGCGAATCACATCACTCTCCAGTTGCCGCGAAAACATCAGCGCCGGCGCCAGCGCGACGCCTATGCCTTGCAACGCCGCTTCCATCATCGCCAGCGACGAGTCGAACACGATGCTGCGCGGTACCAGGGTGTCGGCGGGCAACCCGGCAGCCTGGAACCACAGGTTCCACTCATCGGCGCGGTAGGAGCGCAGCAGCGTGTGTTTCAACAGGTCGGCCGGCGTGTGCAGCTGCTCGGCAAGCGCGGGCACGCACAATACGCTCAGCGGCGCCTCAAGTAAGTGGCAGGCATCGGTGCCGTGCCAGGCACCAGCACCGAAGCGAATCGCGTAATCCAGGCCTTCGGCCGCCACGTCGACACGGTTGTTGTGGGTGGACAGGCGCAGGTCGATGAACGGGTAGCGGCTCTGGAAGTCCGGCAGTCGTGGCAGCAGCCAGCCGACGGCGAAGGTGCCAACCGCTCCCACCGTGAGCACCTCGCGGTAATGCCCGCCCTCGAACTGACCTAAGGTATGGGCAATGCGGTCGAACGACTCGCGCACCACCGGCAGCAGGGTTTCACCTTCGCGGGTGAGCATCAGCCCGCGCGGCAGGCGCTTGAACAAGGTGACAGTGAGCTGCGCCTCCAGGCTTTTGACCTGATGGCTGACCGCCGCCTGGGTCACGCACAACTCGATGGCAGCGCGGGTAAAGCTCAAATGCCGGGCGGCCGCTTCGAACGCGCGCAAGGCGTTCAACGGTAAATGGGAGCGGAGCATATCGACCCTAATATTTCTAATGGCTGCTGCGAGATATCATCGTTTGCCCAGGGCTGGCGAACTGCCTACATTTGCCTCGCCCGCGCAGGCTCTTCATTCAATCGATCATTCTCATGGAAGCGTTATCATGCCCCAACATTTATTGTCTGGCGTGCGTAATTTCACCGCCCTCGCGGTCTTTATCGCCGCCGGCAACTGCCTGGCCGCCACCGACCTGCAGGCGGTGGTGGATGCCAATGTAAAACCGCTGATGCAGCAGCAGTCGATTAACGGCCTGGTGGTCGGCGTGGTGCGGGACGGCAAGGCGCAATACTTTAACTACGGCGTCGCGGCCACCGACACCCGCCAGCCGGTCAGCGAAAACACCCTGTTCGAAGTCGGCTCGGTGAGCAAAACCTTCACCGCCACTCTGGCCGGTTATGCCGTGGCCACCGGCGCACTCAAGCTTTCCAACCCGGCCAGCCACTACCTGCCGGCACTGGGCGGCGGCAAGTTCGACCACATCAGCGTGCTTAACCTCGGCACCTACACCGCAGGCGGCTTGCCCCTGCAGTTCCCCGCTCAGGCGGATAACAGCCAGCGCATGATCAGCTACTTCCAGCACTGGAAACCCGACTTCGCTCCTGGCACCCGGCGCCTGTATTCCAACCCGAGCCTGGGGTTGTTCGGCTATCTGGCGGCGCAGAGCCTGAAGCAGCCGTTCGATCAGGTGATGGAGAAAACCCTGTTGCCCGCACTCGGGCTCAAGCACACCTTCATCAAGGTGCCGCAGAGCCAGATGAGCCTGTACGCCCAGGGCTATGGCAAAGATGGCAAACCTGTGCGCGTCGGCCCCGGCGCCATGGACAGCGAGGCCTACGGCATCAAGACCAGCGCTGCGGACTTGCTGAAGTACGTTGAGGTGAACATGCACCCGGCGAATCTGGATAAAACCTTGCAACAGGCGATTACCGTGACTCACACGGGTTACTACAGCGTGGACGGCATGATCCAGGGCCTGGGTTGGGAAATGTACCCCTACCCCATCCAGCTCGATGCGTTGATTGCCGGCAACTCCACACCCATGGCAATGGAGCCGCACACCGTCGACTGGCTGACGCCAGCGCAAGCGCCCCACGCCGACACCCTGGTGAATAAAACCGGTT
The DNA here is from genome assembly GCF_012030485.1 of Pseudomonas sp. B14(2022). Taxonomy (NCBI): domain Bacteria; kingdom Pseudomonadati; phylum Pseudomonadota; class Gammaproteobacteria; order Pseudomonadales; family Pseudomonadaceae; genus Pseudomonas; species Pseudomonas sp. B14(2022). The sequence goes on along the minus strand of NZ_JAAUVM010000008.1, from coordinate 232,007 downwards.
CCACCAATGGGTTTGGCGCCTACGTGGCGTATGTGCCGAGCAAAGGTTTGGGCGTGGTGATATTGGCGAACAAGAACTACCCGAATGCCGAACGGGTAAAAGTCGCCCATGCAATCTTGAGTGCGATGGACCAATAGAGCCGGACGCAAAACCAATGTGGGAGGGGCCCTGTCCCTCGCACCTGTTGACCCTGGATGGCACCAGTGAGATGGGCATCATCACCGGCCCCGTGGAAGCAGCGGGGTTGCAGGGACTGCACTTCAGCACCGATAAGCTGGTGCGTGAGCCGCAAGCGCTGCCGGGGACGATCCGCGCACTGATCGCGACCTTGATGCCGGAAAACGCCTAAGCTCAATAGTCACTTTGCCAGAGGAGACTCCCCATGCAACTCGAAGGATCCTGCCACTGCGGCGCCGTGACGTTCAGCCTCACCAGTGCCCATCCCTACCCTTACCAGCGTTGCTATTGCTCGATCTGCCGCAAGACCCAGGGCGGCGGCGGTTACGCGATCAACCTGGCCGGCGACTCCAAGAGTTTGCAGGTGCGCGGACGCAAACAGATTTCGATCTACCACGCCCGGCTCAAGCCGGAGGGCGCCAGCCGTGCGCATGCGAGTAGCGCCGAGCGGCATTTCTGTTCGCAGTGCGGCAGTGCGCTATGGCTGTTCAGCCCGGAGTGGCCGGAGCTGATCCACCCGTTTGCCTCGGCCATCGACACGCCGTTGCCGGAGCCGCCGGCGCATACGCACCTGATGCTGGGCTCGAAGGCGCCGTGGGTCGAAGTCAGCGTGCCCAAGGGCGATCTGCAGTTTGATGAATACCCCGAAGAATCCATCGCACAGTGGCATGAACGCCATGGGCTCAGCCGTTAACAGTCTTTGACAGTTTCCCGACAAAGTTCGCAAAGATTGTTGGACGGCCCTTCCCTAGCATTCGAGCATCCAAACAGCCATTCGGGTGCTCCTCATGTTTCGCAGATTGCGCGGTATTCCGCTGCTGGGTTGCCTGCTGGGCAGCCTCGGTTGCCATGGGCAACCGCCGGCACCGCCGCCCATTCAGAAGGGTGACTACGGCGCGATCATCCGCTACCTGCAAGCCCGCATTCCCCGGGCGATCGCCCAAGAGCATATCGCCGGCCTGTCGATTGCCCTGGTCAATGGCCAGGAGCTGATCTGGGCCCAGGGCTTCGGCCTGGCCGACAAGGCCAGGGGCGTACCGGTCACGCCCAACACGGCGTTCCGTGCCGGTGGCATTTCCAAGCTGCTCACCGCCACGGCCGCGCTGCAATGTGTGGAACAACAACGGCTGGCGCTGGATGCGCCGATCCAGCAGACCCTGCGCGAGTTTTACGTGCGCTCGCGCTTTCATGACGACCAGGCCGCTGCCGACCGCGCTGTCACCCTGCGGCGTTTACTCAGCCACCAGTCCGGCCTGCCCAGTGAACACCTGCGTGACCTGCGCAGCACCTACGCCATGGGGCAGATGCCGATGCGCGTGTCGGGGGTTTGGCTGAGCAGCCCGCCAGGCTCGCAGGTGGCGTATTCCAACCTCGGTTATGCCCTGGTGGGCGCGGCCATCGAGCGCAGCAGCGGCAAAAGCTTTGAAGCCCAGTTGCAAAACAGCCTGCTCAAGCCGCTGGAAATGAACCAGTCGAGTTTTGTCGGCACCGCCAGCCAGCAGGCGTTCCGCGCCCTGGGCTACACGGACGGCGTTGCCAGTACCGATGGCCCGGTGCGCGACATCGCCGCCAGCGGCCTGTGGGCAAGCCCGAAAGACCTCGGGCATTACGTGCACATGCTCTTCGCCCAAGGCGTCTACAAAGGCAACCGCGTGCTGGGCAGCACTTCGATTGACGCGATGTTCACCCAGCAGAACACCGGCAATGCGCTGGACTTCGATTGCCAGATGGGCTTGGGCTGGTTCCTCGCCCCATGCGGTGACGAACCCGTCGGCCCCGGTATACGCACCTACCAGCACAGCGGTGGCGGCGACGATTTTGCCGCGCAGTTGAGCCTGCTGCCCGACCAGCAACTGGCCGTGATCATCATGGCCAATGACAGCAACGCCGAAGACCTGGTGGCCGGCCTGGCCACCGACACCCTGCGCCTGCTGCTCCAGGCGCAAACCGGCCACGCGGTCTGCGCCGACGACTGCCAGGCGCCCAGCCACGGCCTGAAACTGCGCCACGTGCCGGCCGCCATCGACCGCAAGCGCCTGGCCGGGTTCTACGCCACCGCCTGGGGCGTGTTCCGGATCAAGGATGACGATCAGCGGCTGTCGGGCCAGTTGGCCGGCTACACCTTCGAATTGTTGCGCGACGACGACGGCTGGTTGCGCGCGCAGAAGAAAGTGCTCGGCTTCTGGCTCAAGGACCTCGGCGAACTGGGCCGCGTGCAACTGGACGTGATCAGCGTGCAAGGCCGCCAGATGCTCACCGCCCGCAGCCACGGCCAGCGCGTGGCTATCGGTGAGCGCATCGAGCCGCTGCCCTTGCCCTCGGCCTGGGCCGACACCATCGGCACCTATCAAGTGCTCAACACCCATGAGCCGGACGCCCCCCTGAGCGGCATCAGCGTGCGCCTGGAAGACGGCTTCCTGGTGATCCGCGGCCAACTGCACGACGAACCGCTGACCGACTACATCCTGCTGCCGATCGACAACGCCCATGCGGTCCTCGCCGGTAACGGCTACGGCCTGGGCGATACGGTGAGCCGCCAGATCAACGGTCTCAGCGCCTCGGGCTACGCCTTCAAACGCACCCGCTCCCCTCATAAACCCTTGGCCTTCTAACCCCATATGGAACCCTTTATGCGCTCAACCCCCCTGTACCTGTCGCTTTCCTCACTCTGCCTGCTGGCCGCTGCCGACCGCGCAATTGCCGAAGACTGGCAATACAGCCTCAAGGCCGGCATGGCCAACGTGCCCCGCTACAGCGGCAGCGATGAACGCATGACCGCGCCGGTGCTGGGCGGCAAAGTCGTCAGCCCCTGGGGGATCTTCCTCGACACCGACAAAGGCCTGGGCTGGGGCTATGAAGGCAACGCCTTGAGCTTCAGCACCTATATCGGTGCCAGCCATTCACGCAAGGACAAGAATCAAAGCCTGCACGCCGGCTCGAAGCGGCTCAAGGGCATGGGCGAGATCAAGGCCCGCCCGCAAGTGGGAGTGAGTGCCGGCTATAACCTGGGGGGTGTGATTGTCGGCGCAACCCTGGAGCACGCACTCAAGGAAGATGACCACAAGGACAGCGGCAAGGCGTTCACCCACCTGGAGCTGAGCCTGGGCACCACGCTCTACGACGGCCGCTACGGATCGGTCGATGCCAGCCTCAACAGTCACTTTGGTGACCGCAATTACCTGCAGACCTGGTACGGCGTGACCACCGGCCAGGCCGCGCAAAGTCGCTTCAAGGCCTACAAGGCCGGTGCGGGCAATATCAGCAATGGCATGAACCTGGTGTGGAGCCTGCCGATCAGCGAGCACACCCAGTTCTCGACCCTGCTGGATGTGCAATACCTGGCGGATGACGCGGGCAAGAGCCCGATTGTGGAGCGGCGCTTGCAGACCTCGGTGATGGGGGTGTTGGAATACACCTTTTGACCGGGTAAGCCCGTCAGAAAATGTGGGAAGGGGCTGGCTCCCTCCCACATTTGCCTCCCACTGTTCTCCGGATACCTATTCGGCATAAGCCCACGTCATGCGAAACGACGCCCCGCCCCACTCCGAATCCAACACCTGCACTTGCCCGCCATGCCACTGCGACACCCGCTGCACCAGCGCCAGGCCGAGGCCGAAGCCGCCGGTGCGGCGATCGCGGCTGGCATCCAGGCGTATGAAGGGCTGGAAGATCCTGGCCCGACCTTCCTCGGGCACGCCAGGGCCGTCGTCACACACACGCACTTCGTAGCCCTCGCCGAACTTGACCAGCGACACCTCGACCCGGCGCTCGGCATAACGGATGGCATTGCGCAGCAGGTTGATCACGGCGCGGGCCATGAAGCGCGGTTCGATCTGGATAACGTCGACCTCGCAGGTACGCAGCGTCAGCTGGATACCGGCCGCCTCCGCCTCCAGCGCGACGCTGCCGATCACGCTGTCGAGCCAGCTGTGAGCCTCGATGCGCTCGCGGGTAACCTGGGTGGCGCCGCGCTCCAGACTGGCGTAGGTGAGCAGTTCGGACACCATCTCCTCCAGCTCGCCGAGGTCGGCGTACATATCGGCGATCAATTCGCCCCGCTGGTGCGGGTCGGCCTGTTGCTTGAGCTGGTCGAGCTCGAACGATAACCGTGCAATCGGTGTACGCAGCTCGTGGGACACGGCATTGGTGAGTTCACGCTGGTTGGCGATCAGGCTTTCGATGCGCTCGGCCATCTGGTTGAAGTGCCCGGCCAGCGCACGCACGGTGGAGCTGCGCGGCAGCAGGATGCGCGAGCCGAGGTCGTTGTCGCCAAAACGTTGCGCGGCCAGGCGGATATGTTCCAGGTCGCGCCAATGCGGGCGCACCCAGAAATACAGGACGATGGCCAGGCACACCCCGAGAAAACCATACGCCCACAGGTATAACCACTTGGGCTCTTCCGGCAGCTTGATTTCCAGCAGTTGCGAGCCACCGTCGATGGCCGTGAGAAACTCCATGAAGTCGCCGCGCACTACCAGCAGGCCCTGGTCCAAGAGCTTTCGTTCGCGCTCGGTGAGGGCCTGGGTTTCCTTCTGCACCAGCTTCAGCAGCAACCCATAATGAGGCTGCAACTCGGCCAGCCGGGCCTGGCGCGCCTCGCCTTGCAGAGGACGCAATTGCTCCACCAGCCCATACGCCGGGCCACGCAGGGCTTCGCGATTATAGGTCTCGTTGGCTTCGGGGAGCAGCTCGTCGAAGGTGTAGTTGACCAGCCAGATCGCTCCTGCAAGGCCGATCGCCAGAATCACATACAGGCGCAGAAACAGGCGCAGCATCTAGACCTCCCACGCAAACGGATTGAATAGATAACCCTTGCCCCAGATGGTCTTGATGCACACCGGCTCACGGGGGTTGTCATTGAGCTTGCCGCGCAGCTTGCTGATGTACACGTCGACGCTGCGGTTAAGGCCATCGAAGGCGATGCCGCGCATGCGGTTGAGGATGTCGTCGCGGGAAAGAATCTTCCCCGCGCTGCTGGCCAGCAACCACAGCAGTTCGAACTCCATGGTGGTGAGGTCGATCTGCTCGTCCCCCAGGCTGACCACCCGGCAACTGCGGTCAATCGCCAAGCGGCCGAACGCGAGGGCGCCGCGCACCGTCGGCTCCGGCGCCTGGCGACGTTGCAGGGCGCGCAGGCGGGCCAGGAGTACCGGCGGCTTGATCGGTTTGATCACATAGTCGTCGGCACCCGACTCCAGGCCGAGGATGTGGTCGAGGTCGTCTTCCTTGGCGGTGAGAATCACAATCGGCGTGTCGGACACGTTGCGAATCTCGCGGCACACGTGCAAGCCGCTCTGACCCGGCAGCATCAGGTCGAGCACGACGATCTTCGGTTTGAACGCCAGGAACGCCGCGAACGCTTCATCGCCGCGATGCACCACGCGCACCTCAAACCCATGCTGTGACAGAAAATGCGCGATCAGCCCTGCCAGCTTCTCGTCGTCCTCAACGAGCAGGACCTTGCCCAAACCCAGGTTTTCCATAAGTTCTCAGTGTGCAGACGCAGATTGAAGAGCGGGCATTATAGGTGGCAAGCTGGGCAACTAACGTAACTGGCCAGCTGGCGCCGACGAAGCTTCATGCTTTTAAGAGTTTTTAACAAATAGCCTGCAATCTTTAACGCCATTCACAGGGAGTTGTATGCGCAAGGATTACCTGGCGTTCTTCGTTTCACTGTTCCTGTCACGGCTGGCGGACCAGATTCTGTTGTTTATCGTGCCGCTGATTGTGTTCCAGACCACCCACAGCGTGTCCTGGGCGGGGCTGGCGTTTTTCGTTGAGTCACTGCCGCGCTATCTGGCGTTCCCGGTGTGCGGGGCGTTGTGCGACAAGTATTCACCTGTGCGCATCCTGCATATCAGCCAGGTTTACCGGGCGTTGGCCTGTGTGGCGGCGGTGGCCTTGTATGGGATGTTCGACGGTATCTACTGGCTGGTGCTGCTGTCGGCGTTGTGCGGGGTGCTGACGACCCAGGGCATCATGGCCCGCGAAGTGTTGATGCCCCATGTCTTCCAGCAATACAGCTATGCCAAGACCCTCTCCTACTCGCAGATCGCCGACCAGAGCGGCCTGGTGCTCGGGCCGCTGGTGGCCGCGCTGATGCTGGAGGTGTGGGCCTGGCATTGGGTGGTGCTGGGGGTTGCCGGGTTGTTTGTGCTGGCGAACCTGGCGATGCTGGCCTGGCAGCGTAAAACCACGGCAAACCTGGAAACCCATCAGCAGCACCGGGATATCTGGCTGCAACCGCTGCGCATCGCCTTCGGGCATATCCGTAACCTGGTGGAGCTGAAGCGGATCATTACCCTGGCGGTCGGCGTGAACCTGATCATCGGCGTGACGCTGGCCACCTCCGCCGCCATGGTCACCGGCCTGTACGCCGCCGACAAGGACACCTATGCCCTGCTCCAGGCGGCCGGCGCGGGGGTGACCATCGCGATTCTGTTTTACCTGGCGCGCGCCACCTTGCCCTTGAAAGTGCTGGGCGGGCTGTCTTATTCGATGATAGGCGCCGGCGCGCTGATCATGGCGGTCAGCCCCAACCTGTGGGCGTACACCCTGGGCTTCCTGCTGGTCACCGGCTTCGACAAGATGTTCAACGTCTACCTGCGCAGCACCCGTCAGCGGGTCATTCCCGTGCAGGACTTCGGCAAGACGGTGGGCGTGATCACCTTGCTCAACAACCTGCCCCAGCCGCTGGCCGGCCTGGTGATTGCACTGCTGGCTGCGCCCTTGGGCACGCAAACGGTGATCCTGCTACTGACCGGGATCACCGCATTGATCGGCGTGGCCGTGGCCTCAGGCTGGCACGCCACTGTGAAAGCGGAACTCGATGTCGGGTGATTCGATCAGGTCCTGCTCCGCCGCCCTCACCCGCTCGATCACCTGGGCGATATCCTTGGCGTCGCCATACTGGTAGGCCAGCTTCAGGTAACCCTGGAAGTGCCGCGCCTCGCTTTTCAGCAGCCCGAAATAAAACTTGCCGAGTTCTTCGTCCAAATGCGGCACCAGTGCTTCGAAACGCTCGCAACTGCGTGCTTCGATAAACGCGCCGACGACCAGGGTGTCCACCAGCTTGACCGGCTCGTGGCTGCGTACCACCTTGCGCAACCCCGAGGCGTAACGCCCGGCATGCAACTGGCGCAGTTCGACTTTGCGCTTTTTCATCAGGCGCATGACCTGCTCGTGGTGCACCAGTTCTTCCCGGGCCAGGCGCGACATCATATTGATCAGGTCAACGTGGCCATGGTACTTGGCGATCAGGCTCAGGGCGGTGCTGGCTGCTTTGAATTCGCAGTTCTTGTGGTCGATCAGCAGGGTGTCCTGGTCGGCCAATGCGGCCTGCACCCAGGCATCGGGGGTGGAGCAACCGAGGAATTCGTGGATTTCGGGCAGGTTCATCGGGCTCACGGGCAAAGGATCACAAAAGGCCGCCGATTATACCGACCGCGCCGCAGACCACCAGCCACCGGCCTTGATGTGCATCAACATGACGTCTGGCGGGCAGCAACTATAGTTGTTCCACGCCCACCCTTTTGGAGATCCGACCATGCAAGCCATTCGCAGCATCCTGGTGGTCATCGAGCCCGAGCATTCGGAAAGCCTGGCCCTCAAGCGCGCCAAGCTGATCGCCGGGGTTACCGGCGCGCACCTGCACTTGCTGGTCTGCGACCGGAAACACGAGCACTCGGCGCTGTTGAGCCTGCTCAAGTCCGGTTTGCAGGAGGACGGTTACAGCGTCAGCACGGAGCAGGCGTGGAACGAAAGCCTGCATGACACCATTATCGAGGTGCAGCAGGCTGAAGGCTGCGGGCTGGTGATCAAGCAGCACTTTCCCGACAGCCCGCTGAAAAAAGCGCTGCTGACACCGGCGGACTGGAAGCTGCTGCGCTTCTGCCCGACGCCGGTGTTGCTGGTCAAGACGTCCACGCCTTGGGCGGAGAGAGTGATTCTGGCGGCGATTGATGTGGGCAACACCGATGCCGAGCACCGCTCGCTGCATAATTCGATCATCGATCACGGCTTTGATATCGCCAGCCTGGCGAAGGCGCAGCTGCACGTGATCAGCGCCCACCCATCGCCGATGTTGTCGGCGGCGGACCCAACGTTTCAACTCAAGGAAACCATCGAGGCGCGCTATCGCGAGCAGTGCAAGGCGTTCCAGGCGGAATTCGATGTGGATGACGCACACCTGCATATCGAGGAAGGCCCGGCGGATGTGCTGATTCCCTTCGCGGCGCATAAATGGCAGGCGGCCGTGACCATTATCGGCACCGTGGCGCGCACCGGGATTTCCGGGGCGCTGATCGGCAATACGGCGGAGGTGATACTGGATGCGGTGGAAAGTGATGTGCTGGTGCTCAAGCCGCAGACATTGATGGATCACCTGGAAGAACTGGCGACCAAGGCCTGACGCCGATCCCCCAGACAACCGAGATCCAATGTGGGAGGGGGCTTGCCCCCCCACATTTGGATGTGTGTTGTCAGTCAGCGAGCGCATCTTTCAGGAAAGCCGGGGCGATATAGCGCTGGTAATGCGCCTCGGACAGGATAAAGAACTCACGGTCGATGGCATCGCGCAGTTCCGGCAAGGCCCAGTCGCGAAACTCCGGCAACAGCACCATGCCGTACGCTTCCAGGTTATTGATCACCCGCGCCCCGCGGGCAATCAGCTGGTACGCCCAGCAGTACTCGGACTGGTGCGGCACGAAACGGATCTTGCGCTGCTCCAGTTGGCCTCGCAGGGTCTTGGGGTCGAAAATCTCGAGCTTGCCGGCCATCACCTGCACCAACAGTTGCTCCAGCCGCAGCCAGACCGCGCGTTTTTCTTCTTCGTTATAGCCATTCCACTGGATCACTTCGTGGTGGAAGCGCTTGCAGCCACGGCACACAAGATCGCCGTAAACCGTTGAGCAGAGGCCGACGCAGGGGGTCTTGATGGTTTGGTTGGACATGGGCAACAACACGCAAATCAGCGAAACAGTGCGCCATGTTAGCCCTTTGTCTAAGGTTGTTCACCCAGCAAACTTGGTGATGCAACTTACCTTTAGAAATTTTTTGCCGTAGAATCATCCGGCCTTGTAAGGCGCCAATAATCCGCTGGAAGCTGTTTTCAAAGCGTCACGAGCACAGTCGTTCCTTCAGAACGGTGTTGGCGATGGTTATCACCCGGTAGGTAATAGCCAGCGCCAACCCTCATCAGTTCCGTTCTGCAGGCGTAAAACTTTGAAAGCAGCTTCTGTAAGGAATGCCGGCAGCGCTGGCTTTGCGGCCCAAAAAGCCCCCGAGCGCATGCGTGCCGTTCATTTCTGGATGAGCGTCCCGTGGGACCACTGATGAGGGTAATAACTGTGCTTGAAGCCTACCGCAAACATATCGAAGAGCGTGCAGCACTGGGTATCGTTCCCCAGCCGCTTAACGCCGAACAAACCGCAGGCCTGGTCGAGCTGCTGAAGAATCCTCCGGCTGGCGAAGAAGAATTCCTCGTTGACCTGATCACCAACCGCATTCCACCAGGCGTTGACGAAGCTGCCTACGTCAAGGCCGGTTTCCTGTCTGCCCTGGCCAAGGGCGAAGCCACTTCCCCCCTGATCGACAAGAAACGCGCTGTTGAACTGCTCGGCACCATGCAGGGCGGCTACAACATCGTGACTTTGGTCGAGCTGCTGGACGACGCCGAGCTGGCGCCTGTCGCGGCCGCCCAACTCAAGCACACCCTGCTGATGTTCGACGCGTTCCACGACGTCGCCGAAAAAGCCCGCAACGGCAACGAGCACGCCAAAGGCGTGATCCAGTCCTGGGCTGACGGCGAGTGGTTCCGCAACCGCCCGACCCTGGCCGACAAGATCAGCCTGCGCGTGTTCAAGGTCACCGGCGAAACCAACACCGACGACCTGTCCCCTGCCCCGGACGCCTGGTCCCGCCCTGACATCCCGCTGCACGCCCTGGCCATGCTGAAAATGGCACGTGAAGGCATCGTGCCGGACGAGCAAGGCAAGACCGGCCCGATGAAGCAGATCGAAGAAATGCGCGGCCAAGGCTTCCCGATCGCCTACGTCGGTGACGTGGTCGGTACCGGTTCTTCGCGTAAATCCGCTACCAACTCGGTACTGTGGTTCTTCGGCGACGACGTTCCTTACGTGCCGAACAAGCGCGCCGGCGGCTTCTGCTTCGGCAGCAAGATCGCTCCAATCTTCTACAACACCATGGAAGATGCCGGCGCACTGCCAATCGAATTCGACGTGACCAACATGAACATGGGCGACGTGATCGACCTGTACCCTCATGCTGGCAAAGTCTGCAAACACGGCACCGACGAAGTCCTGACCACCTTCGAAATGAAGACCCCGGTCCTGTTGGACGAAGTTCGCGCCGGTGGCCGTATCCCGCTGATCATCGGCCGTGGCCTGACCGACAAGGCTCGCGCCGAGCTGGGCCTGGGCCCTACCGACCTGTTCAAGCTGCCTGAAGCACCGGTCGACACCGGCAAGGGTTTCACCCTGGCCCAGAAAATGGTCGGCAAGGCGTGCGGCCTGCCGGAAGGCAAAGGCGTTCGTCCAGGTACGTACTGCGAACCGAAGATGACCACCGTGGGTTCCCAGGACACCACCGGTCCGATGACCCGTGACGAGCTGAAAGACCTGGCGTGCCTGGGCTTCTCGACCGACCTGGTGATGCAGTCCTTCTGCCACACCGCGGCGTATCCAAAGCCGATCGACGTGACCACCCACCACACCCTGCCTGACTTCATCATGACCCGTGGCGGTGTATCGCTGCGTCCAGGCGACGGCATCATCCACAGCTGGCTGAACCGCATGCTGCTGCCGGATACCGTCGGCACCGGTGGTGACTCCCACACCCGTTTCCCGATGGGCATCTCGTTCCCGGCCGGTTCCGGTCTGGTCGCGTTCGCCGCCGCCACCGGCGTCATGCCGCTGGACATGCCGGAATCGATCCTGGTGCGCTTCAAAGGCAAAATGAAACCTGGCATCACCCTGCGTGACCTGGTTCATGCCATTCCTTACTACGCGATCCAGGCTGGCCTGCTGACCGTAGAGAAGAAAGGCAAGAAAAACGCCTTCTCCGGCCGCATCCTGGAAATCGAAGGCCTGAACGACCTGACGCTGGAGCAGGCTTTCGAGCTCTCCGACGCCTCGGCTGAACGTTCGGCTGCCGGTTGCACCATCAAGCTGTCGAAAGACTCCGTCACCGAGTACCTGAACTCCAACATCACCCTGCTGCGCTGGATGATCGGCGAAGGCTACGGCGATGCACGCACCCTGGAACGTCGCGCCCAAGCGATGGAAGCCTGGGTAGCCAACCCGGAACTGATGGAAGCCGATGCCGACGCGGAATACGCCGAAATCATCGAGATCGACCTGGCCGAAATCAACGAGCCGATCCTCTGCGCACCGAACGACCCGGACGACGCCCGTCTGTTGTCCAGCGTTGCCGGCGAGAAGATCGACGAAGTGTTCATCGGTTCGTGCATGACCAACATCGGTCACTTCCGCGCTGCCGGTAAGCTGCTGGAGCAAGTCAAGGGTCAGCTGCCAACGCGTCTGTGGCTGTCGCCGCCGACCAAGATGGACGCTCACCAGCTGACCGAAGAAGGCTACTACGGCATCTACGGCAAGGCTGGCGCGCGCATGGAAATGCCGGGCTGCTCGCTGTGCATGGGTAACCAGGCACGTGTAGAGCCGAACTCGACCGTGGTATCGACGTCGACCCGTAACTTCCCGAACCGTCTGGGTGATGGCGCGAACGTCTACCTGGCTTCGGCTGAGCTGGCGGCAGTCGCCTCCACCCTGGGTCGCCTGCCGACCGTCGAAGAGTACATGGGCTACGCAGCGAAACTGGACACCATGGCCAGTGACGTCTACCGCTACCTGAACTTCGACCAGATCGCCGAGTTCCGCAAAATCGCAGCAAGCGCCAACATCCCGGTCATTCAAGCTTAACGGTGTGTTGATGTGAAAGACGCCGCGTATCGCAAGGTACGCGGCGTTTTTTTATGCCTGGAATACAAACACACTCAGTTCCGTCACTGACCCACCGCTATCGGGGGCAAGCCCCACGCGTCACGCTTTGCTCACCTCAAGCGCCAGCTGCACCGCGCCATCGACGCTCAAGCCACTGAGCAGCACATGGGGCGCCAATGCTTCAGGCAACCCCTGCAACACCTCACGGGCCTCATGCCGCACGCGGGCCAGCACCAGGCGCTTGCCCTCCCCGTGCACCTGGGCAAAGAACGCCGCCAGCGCTTCGATGCTGGTACCGTCGAGGTCCGGCGATTCTTCCAGGCTCAACACCACCGCCTCGACCGGCGACTGACGCATCAGGCGCAAGGCCGCGCCCAGGATGCGCTCGGCATTCGCAAAAAACAGCGCTTCGCTGGGCCGTACGATCAATACCCCCGGCACGGCCAGGGCATCGACATGGTGCTGGCGGTCGACAAAGTCATGGCTGCCACCCAGGCGGCCCAGCACTTGAATGTCGGCGGACGACATCTGGCGCAGCATCAACATCACACTGATCGCGACCGCGAGCAGCAGACCATCCAGCACGCCCAGCACCAGCACCGCCGTCACCGCACAGATCACCAGCACGCGATCGCGGCGCCACAGGAAATAACGCCCCAGCGGCTGCAAGCTCAAGCCTCGACCCAGGGCATAGATGACAACCGCCGCCAGCACGGGCTCCGGCGTGAGCGCGACATAGGGCAGCACCGTCAGCACGATCAGCAATATCACCAGCGCCGCGACAATCCCCGCCAGGCGCGAATAGGCGCCGGCCGCCTCGTTGGCCGAGGTCGCCGAATATCCGGCACCGGCCGGCATGCCGTGGAACAGACCGGAGACCAGATTGGCCGCGCCCAGCGCCAGCAGGTCACGGTTGGATGACACGCGGTCGCCATGCTTGAGCGCGAACGAACTGATAGAGCCGTAGGACTCTGCGTACAGGATCATCACCAGCGCAAACGCCAATTCCCCGAGGCGCAGCCAGTCGGCAAACGGCAGTACCGGCAAATGCCCCAGCTCCAGGCGCAGGTCGATCATGCCGATCTGCGCCACGCCATAGGCCTGCAGGTCCAGGTACTGCCCGGCAGCAATGCCGAGCACCACGACCACCAGGCCACCGGGCAGGCGCGGGAAGCGTGCGCACAGCCACAACACCAGCAACGCCAGCGCCGCCACCAGTGCCGCCGGCCAATTCCAGCGCGGTAGCTGCTCCAGCAACTGCGGCAGAAAACGGATCAGGTTGTTATCGGTCAGGTGCACGCCCACCACACTGGCCAATTGTTTAAGGATGATGGTCAGCGCCAGGCCGAAGGCGAAGCCACGCAACACCGGCTTGGCGATAAACGAGGTGACGCCGCCAAGCTTGAACAGGCCGGCCAACAGGAAAAACACCCCGGTCAGCAACACCAGCCCGAAGGCCAGGGACAGCCTCAATGTCGGGTCATCCCCCGCCAGGCTGGCCGTGGCGGCCGCCAACACCGCTGCCGACGACGAGGTGGCCGAGACAATCGCAAAGCGGCTGGTGCCGAACAGGCCGTAGCACACCAACCCGGCAAACAGCGCGATCACCCCGGCCTGGGGCGGCAGCGCGGCAATACTGGAATAGGCAACGGCCTCCGGCAGCAGCAAACCCGCGATGGATAAACCGGCCAGCACGTCTTGGATGCGGTTCGACGGTACGACAACGGGCGCATCGGTTTCAGTCTTCAATCGGCCCAACCCATCCTGGCAAAAAGCGTGCGTAAGCTTAGCCCTCATTGCCCGGCTGCGGTTGAGCCGCGTCAGCTTTTGCGCAGGCAAAAAAAAGCCGATTCGTGCTGTGCACGAATCGGCCTGTTTGCGTACGCCCCGGTGTCAGGACATCAGCGAGTAAATCAATGCAGTAATCGCCACCAGGCCCACCCCCGTGACAAACACGTTGGACGCCTGCCCACGGTACTTAGCCATGGCCGGCACCTTGCGGATCGCGTACATCGGCATCAGGAACAGGATCGATGCAATGATCGGCCCGCCCAGGGTCTGGATCATGCCGAGGATGCTTGGGTTCAGCGTGGCCACGATCCAGCACACCACCAGCATGAAGGCGGCGGTCATGCGGTCGAGGGTCTTGGCGGCCGGGCGGCGACCGCTTTTGAGCACCAGGCCCTTGAGGCCTTCGCTGGCACCGATGTAGTGGCCCAGGAACGACTTGGCAATCGCCACGAACGCGATCAACGGCGCGGCAAACGCGATGGTCGGGTTGTTGAAGTGGTTGGCCAGGTACGACAGGATCGACAGGTTCTGCGCTTTCGCCTCACCCAACTGCGCCGGCGACAGGGTCAGCACGCAGCTGAACACGAAGAACAGCACCATCACCACCATCAACAGGTGCGCGCGGGACAGGATCTGCGAACTGCGTTCATCGGCGTGTTCGCCATACTGGCGCTTCTGGTCGACTGCGAACGCCGAGATGATCGGCGAGTGGTTGAACGAGAACACCATCACCGGAATCGCCAGCCATAGGGTATTGAGCAGGGCCGCAGGCGCCGGGACCACACTCGCAGTGCTGAGGATCCCACCGTTCCAATGCGGGATCAGGTACACCGCGAGGAACAGCAAGGCGACGATAAACGGGTACACCATCATGCTCATGGCCTTGACGATCACCTGTTCACCGCACCGCACCACCGCCAGCAAACCGAAGATCAGCACAAACGCCAGCAGTGCCCGTGGCGGCGGCATGATGTGCAACTGGTGTTCCATAAAGCTGCTGACCGTGTTGGTCAGGGCCACGCTGTAGATCAGCAGGATCGGGAAGATCGCGAAGAAGTACAGCAGCGTGATCAACGCACCGGCCTTGACGCCGAAATGTTCTTCGACCACATCGGTAATGTCGGAACCGGCACGACCGGAGAGTACGAAACGGGTCAGGCCACGGTGGGCAAAGAACGTCATCGGGAACGCCAGCACCGCCAGGATCACCAAGGGCCAGAAGCCGCCCAGGCCGGCGTTGATCGGCAGGAACAAAGTGCCGGCGCCAATGGCGGTGCCGAACAGGCCAAGCATCCAGGTGGTGTCCTGGCGGCTCCAGCTTGTGAGGGTTGCAGGTGTCGTTGCATAGCGTTCGTCGACGCTATTGGCCTGATCATTCATCCGGTCGGATCTCCGCATTTACACGGCCGGGACGAGTCAGAAAAACCTGACAGGCAGCGCCCCGACCATAGAAGGGGCCGGATTGTCCGGGATTCTCGTGAATAAGCAAAGACTTAGCTGAGGAACGGTTGACCGGTGCAGGCGCTCAGGAGCAGCCATAGCCAAGGGTGCCAGGGTGATGCCGCCGGCTTCTTGAATGACTGCCAAGAAGCTTCCAAGAGATCGACTTGAGCGGCTGACTTTAATATTCCTCGTACTTTTTAGAGAAACCTCCTACAGAAAAACCAGATAACTTTCATAGCCAATTAAAATTCAAACCCCCAAACCATTATAATTGTTACACAACCATACATCGCCATTGAGCGCACCAGAACCCCGAACTAACATCGCGCCGCCTCAATCGAAAAAAAACAACAACATGCTATTTAAATAACAAGGATTCGAACATGCGAAGATTCACTGTTGTTTTTACTGGTTTGTTAATCACGGGCCTACTTTTCTCGTCCGAAAGTTACGCCAATCAAGCGGCACCTGAACCTGACATTCACGCACTGGCCTCCTCGCCCCAATGGCTGACCACCAAGGTTTATATCGAAGGCGAGCCGGACACCGACGTCAAGGCCAACTACCCCGGCGTGGTCGGCATCTCGATGTGGGACCCGCAGCGCAATCGCTATGAGTTCTTCTACACCGATACAGGCCGCTCGAAATACGCCGATGGCGGCGGCGGTTATTTCCTTGTCACCGGCGACAAGCAGACCCATATCCTGGTCCCTGACGTTGGCCCGACCAGAACCATTGTCAGAAGGCTCGAAAAACTCGACAGCAGCGAATTCACCTATTCTCGCGAAGTGCCGCGCGACATGGTCAGCACTAACCCTCCCGTTCGAATTTATGTGGTGCACGCGCCCTACACCGGCCCCATGAAGACAGTCATGTCGAACTAATTAAACATTAATGTTTAGCGATAATATCGAATAACAAGCGAGGCACCTGACAATGAACAAGCGCAAACTCTTAATACCTGCACTGCTGGCCGCAACCCTGTTAACCGGTGTAGCGACTGCACAAACGTCAACAACCCCTCCGGTAAAAAACGCGGCTGCCACGCCGGACAACGCCGTCATGTTGACCGTGTTTCTTAAACACGATCAATCACGCCCGCTGGGCGAGTTGAAAGAACAACTGGCCAAGCAGGCGTTTCACAAAGTATTCCCGCCTGCCGGGGTGGAAGTGGTCAGTTGGAACATCACCATGGGCATCGGGCAAGTCGTCGTGCTGCGCCTGCCGGCGTCGCGGCTGGCAGAAGTCAACCTGGCGATTGAAAACACCGCATGGGGTGTCTACACCACGGAATTCTTCCCCACCTACAATTTCATGCCCATCGCACAAGCAGAGCAGGAAAAGGCACGCCAATGAGCTGTCGGATCAGTCCCTAGGGGCCGTACGAAACACCCTACTATCCGTTGACAGCCGCGCGCGTGACGCAGCATGATCGGGGCCATGAACCTGACTCAGCCATTCCTCACCCGCACCACCACCACGACCGCTCCAGGCGGGTCGTGCGGTTGCCGTGGGTGCTTGAACTAAACACTTCACGGATTCACCCCAAGGCCCCGCCAGCAATGGACGGGGCCTTTTTATTGCTCCGTCGCCTGGCATTCACAAGGAGCAACACCATGACTGACGCCCTATTAATCATCGATATGCAAACCGGCTTGTACGACGCCCCGGACAAACCTTTCGAACGCGAGCGTGTCCTTGCCACCATCAACCAACTGATCGGGCGAGCCCGTGAAGCGAATAGGCCGATCTTCGTCGCCCGCCATACCGGCCCGGAAGGCTCGCCGATAGCAGCAGGCAGCCCGTATTGGCAACTGTGGCACGGGCTGCACGTAGACGAGGCCCGCGACCACCTCTTCAATAAAACCCGCCCCAGTTGCTTCCTGGGCACCAACCTGGCGCAGCAACTGCGCGCCGCAGAGGTCCATCAGTTGGTCATTGTCGGGATGAAAACCCAGTTCTGCATCGACACCACCTGCCGGGTGGCGGTAGAACTGGGCTTTTCGGTGGTATTGCCTGAAGACGGCCATACCTGCATGGACACCTTGGCACTGAACGCCAAGGCAATTATCGAGCATCACAACGCGACGCTGGCGGGGGCGTTTGCGCGGCGTGTGAAAGCAGCTGACGTCAACTTCTGACAAGGCATTGACGACAATTCATTTAAATCAGGAACGTTAATCCCAAACCGCCCCACCCAGATAACGCATCTAACTTTGGAGATTTCACCATGACCACTTCCTCCCTGAACCTGTCCAACGCCGGTCAGTTGGTCGACAGCGTATCGTCCTACATTGCCGCTCAAATCGATCCAAAAGAAAAGCCCAAGCCACCGCAGACAGATACGTTCCCGTTCAACGGCATTGAGTATTCCGCCGCGCCCAAACCTCGCAACACCATGATCCCCACACCGCGAATTGGCTAAAGCGCCGTGACTCATCAGGGTGGTGGATCCATGCGATGGGTTCATCGCCCCCTCACCGCGCCTTAAAGCCTCTCACGCCACCGTCACGGGAAATGTCGCATACTCTCTCTTCCATCCTGCCCCTTAGGAAGAGCCGCCTCATGCCCGCAACCGTTCTGGTCCTGGTTGAAACCATCAACGACTACCTGCCGATCATCGAGAGCAACGACTTTCATGTGATTCTGGCGCCAACCCCCTCCGAACGCGCCCAAGCCATCAAGACCCATGGCGGGCAAATCAAGGCCGTGCTCACCCGTGGCCCGCTGGGGCTGTACGCCGAGGAAATCGCCGCCCTGCCGCTGCTGGAGATTATCTGCGTGATCGGCGCCGGCTATGAGCATGTAGACCTGCAGGCCGCCAGCAATCGCGGGATTGTCGTCACCAATGGCGCCGGGGTGAATGCGCCGTCGGTGGCCGACCACGCCATGGCGCTGCTGCTGTCGCTGGTGCGCGGCATTCCCCAGACGGACGCAGCGGTGCGCCGTAGCGAGTGGCCCAAGGTCATGCGCCCGTCCCTGGGCGGCAAGCAACTGGGTATCCTCGGGCTGGGTGCGGTGGGCCTGGAGATCGCCAAGCGCGCAGCCCTCGGCTTTGGCATGCAAGTGAGCTATCACAACCGCCAGCCGCGCGATGACGTGGACTACACCTACTGCTCCACTGCCGTGGAACTGGCGCGTGCCTCGGACTTCCTGATCCTGGCCACGCCCGGCGGCGCCGGCACGCGCCACTTGATCGACCGTCACGCCCTTGACGCCCTCGGCCCGAATGGTTACCTGGTGAATATCGGCCGTGGCAGCGTGGTGGTCACCGACGACCTGGTCGCCGCCCTTGAGCAACGCCGTATCGGTGGCGCCGCGCTGGACGTGTTCGACGATGAACCCAAGGTGCCGGATGCCCTCAAGCGCTTGAGCAATACCGTGCTCACGTCCCATGTAGCCGGGCTGTCACCGGAAGCCGCCCACGATACCGTGCAGCGTGTGGCCGACAACCTGCTGGAGTACTTCGCCGGCCGTCCGGTGCTCACCCCGGTCGTCCTGCCCCCGCCCGTAAAATGACCAATCAGGCACGCTGATCACCCTTCAACACGCTAACCTATTAAGCCGCCCCGTCCTTGTCGCTGGGCGGTGGTGCGCATTAGATTAGGAAATAGTCCGACGCCTTTAGAATAAGCAGAAGGGATAAGCATGGCGCTTAACGACCAATCGACCCAGATTCGCCCAGGCGAAGAACTTGATGCCAACCTGATCGATCCCTACCTCAAGGCCCATATCCCGGGCCTGAGCGGCATGCCCACGATCAGCCAGTTCCCCGGTGGTGCGTCCAACCTCACCTACCTGCTGGAATACCCGGACCAGGAGTTCGTGCTGCGTCGCCCACCCTTTGGCCACAAGGCCAAGTCCGCCCACGACATGGGCCGCGAATACCGCATTCTAAATCAGCTCAAGGATGGCTTCCCGTATTGCCCCAAGGCCTATGTGCACTGCACCGACGAGTCGGTGATCGGCGCCGAGTTCTATGTGATGGAACGGGTCAACGGCATCATCCTGCGTTCCGACCTGCCCGCCGAACTGGGCCTGGATGCCACCCAGACCGAGGCGCTGTGCAAAAGCTTTATCGACAAGTTCGTCGAACTGCACCAGGTCGACTACCGCGCCTGCGGCCTGGCCGACCTGGGCAAGCCGGAAGGTTATGTGGCACGCCAGATCGGCGGCTGGAGCGATCGCTACGAGAAAGCCCTGACCCCCGACGCGCCCAAATGGGAGGCCGTACGCGCCTGGCTCAACGAAAAAATGCCCGCCGACCATCCCACCTCGAGCATCGTGCACAACGACTACCGCTTCGATAACGTGATCCTCGACCCGCACAACCCGATGCAGATCATCGGCGTGCTGGATTGGGAACTGACCACCCTCGGCGACCCGCTGATGGACCTGGGCAACACCCTCGCCTACTGGATCGAAGCCGGCGACCCGGCACCGGTACAACTGATGCGCCGCCAACCGAGCAATGCCCCCGGCATGCTCACCCGCCGCCAGTTCGTGGATTACTACGCCGAGCGCTCGGGCATCCAGATCGACAATTTCGACTTCTACTACACCTACGGCCTGTTCCGCCTGGCCGGCATCGTGCAGCAGATCTACTACCGCTTCTTCCACGGCCAGACCCAGGACAAACGCTTTGCGCAGTTCATCCAGATGAACAAGCTGCTGGAGCAGATGAGCCTGAATGTCATCGGTAAATCAGCCCTCTAAGGAATCGCTAATGTCCAAGACCCACCTGTTCGACCTCGACGGCAAGATTGCCTTTGTGTCCGGCGCCAGCCGTGGCATCGGTGAAGCCATCGCCAAGTTGCTGGCCCAGCAAGGCGCCCATGTGATCGTCTCCAGCCGCAAGCTCGAAGGCTGCCAGCATGTGGCGGATGCCATCATCGCCGACGGCGGCAAGGCCACGGCAATTGCCTGTCATATCGGCGAGATGGAGCAGATCACCCAAGTGTTCGCCGGGATTCGCGAGCAGTTCGGCCGCCTGGACATCCTGGTCAACAATGCCGCGACCAACCCGCAGTTCTGCAACGTACTGGACACCGACCTCGGCGCCTTCCAGAAGACCGTGGACGTGAACATTCGTGGCTACTTCTTCATGTCGGTGGAAGCCGGCAAGCTGATGCGTGAGAACGGCGGCGGCAGCATCATCAACGTGGCGTCGATTAACGGTATTTCGCCGGGGGTGTTCCAGGGCATCTACTCGGTGACCAAGGCCGCCGTGATCAACATGACCAAGGTGTTCGCCAAGGAATGCGCCGAGTTCGGCATTCGTTGCAACGCCCTGCTGCCGGGCCTGACCGACACCAAGTTCGCCTCGGCGCTGGTGAAGAACGACGCGATCCTGAAAATGGCCCTGGCGCAGATCCCGCTCAAGCGCGTGGCCGACCCGAGCGAGATGGCCGGCGCGGTGCTGTATTTGGCCAGCGACGCGTCGAGCTACACCACCGGTGTGTCGCTGAATGTGGATGGCGGCTTCCTGTCCTGAGTGCGCCTGGGTTTCTACAGATCGATTTACGCGTAACCTTGGCGCAGATCGATCTGTCTCAGGATGAAACATGGAACTCCACATCGTCATCAACGGGCGCAAGGACCTGGCGGCCCAGCTTTATCAGCAGTTGCGTGAAGCCATCGCCACCGGGCGTCTCTCGGCGGGCGCGCAACTGCCACCCAGCCGCCTGCTGGCCGAGCAATTAGGTGTATCGCGCAAGACCGTATCCGACACCTACGCCACGTTGACCTACGAAGGCCTGCTGGTGGGCAAGATTGGCCGTGGCACCTTCGTCAACGCGTGGGCGCCACAGCCGAATCGCGTGCAGACCGCCACCGACGTGGCCTGCGCCGCCAACCTGGCGAAGTGGCAGTCGCTGCCCTCGCCCATGCGCCATCCCACCCGCGACAGCACGTTGCGCTACGAATTTATCGGCGGCGCCACCAGCCGCAACCAGTTCCCCCAGGACGAATGGCGGCGCTGCACCCAGGACGCGCTGCGGCGCATCGCCCAGAACAGTGGGTTCTACAGCCAGCCCGAAGGGTTGCCGGCACTGCGCAGTGCCATCGCCGGGCATATCGCGTTTTCCCGTGGGGTCAAATGCCGCGACAGCGACATCGTGGTCACCAACGGCGCGCAGCAGGCGTTGGATCTGATCGCCCGTGTGGTGCTGGAGCCGGGCAGCATCGTCGCCATGGAAGATCCCGGCTACAGCCCCGCGCGCCAGTTGTTCATGGCGATGGGGGCGCGGGTCATCGGTGTGCCCGTCGATGAGCAAGGCATCCAGGTCGAGCAGGTCCCCGATGGCGCACGGCTGATCTACGTCACGCCCTCCCACCAGTTTCCCCTCGGCATGCCCATGAGCCTGTCACGTCGAGAGGCACTGCTGGCGCGCGCCTTCGAGCTGGGTGCGATCATCATCGAGGACGACTACGACAGCGAGTTCCGCTACGAAGGCCGCCCCACCGATTCCCTGCAAAGCATGGACAGCCGTGGCGTGGTCACCTACGTCGGCACCTTCTCTAAAACCCTGCTGCCCGAGCTGCGCCTGGGCTACGCGGTGCTGCCACCGGCGATTTACGGCGCGGTGCTCAAGGCCAAGCAATTGACCGACCAGCACAGCTCCACGTTGCCGCAATGGGCGCTGGCCAAGTTCATCAGTGAAGGCTATTTGCTCAAGCATATTCGCCGCTGCCACACCGTGTACGCCGGGCGCCGCGAGCGCATTTTGCAGCGCCTGGCGGGCGACCTGTCGCCGTGGTTCGAAGCGGTCCCCACCGTGGCCGGGTTCCATATGGCGGCGTTGAGCAAAGTACCGGTGAATATCCCGTTGTTGATGGAACTGGCGCGCCAGGTGGAAGTCGGCCTGTACCCGCTGGATGTGTTCTTCCACGACACGCCGGTGCGCCCGGGCCTGATCATCGGGTTTGGGGCCATCGAGACCCTCGACATCGACCCGGCGCTGGACAAGGTGCGCGATATTCTCCAGCAGATTGGCTAAGGGGTTTTCCGGCGGATTGGTCATTGGTCGCTCGAAAATCCCGGCGTACGGTGGGCAGGTCTCGAACTTCTCGGAAACTTCGCCATGAAACGCCTGCTCGCCACCCCCCTGATGCTCGCCTCGCTCAGCGCCTTTGCCCATGAGCCCGTGTACAACCAGGAATCGATCAAAGTCCTGCAAGAACACGCGCTGACCACTGTGCCCGGCAAGAAAACTCTCATGCTCACCGTCGACTACGCCCCCGGCCAGGCCAGCGTGCCCCATAGCCATACTGGCACGGCCGTGGCCTACGTGCTCGAAGGCGCGATCACTTCGCGGGTCAATGATGAGAAAGCGAAAACCTACAAGGTCGGCGAATCGTTCTACGAGCCGGCCGGCTCGCGGCATTTCGAATCCAGCAATGCCAGCCAGACCCAGCCGGCCAGGTTGCTGGTGGTGATGGTGCTGGATGACAAGGCCGAGGTGCTGACCCCGCTTCCAAAATGATCAACCGAACCACCAATCAGAGGTGTGGGTGGGGTGCTAAATGTGGGAGGGGCTTGCCCGCGATAGCGGTGAGTCAGCGACTCACGGGCGTTTGAACTGGCGGCGCAGCGCTTCAATCTTTGGACGGCACGCACACCCTTCAAGGTGATCATTGACCATCCCCATCGCCTGCATCAGCGCATACATCGTGGTCGGCCCGACGAACGTCCAGCCACGTTTCTTCAAGGCCTTGGACAGTCGCACCGAGGCCGGTGAGGTGGGGTTGCCAATCCAGTAAGCCAGGTCCACCACTGCCGGGCGCTCTTCGGGGCCGGGTTCGAATGCCCACAACCACTGCGCCAGCGAGCCGGTCTCTTCCACCAGCTCACACGCCCGGCGGGCGTTGTTGATCGTGGAAACGATCTTCGCCCGATTACGCACGATGCCCGGGTCCTGCATCAGCCGCTCGATATCCGCCTCGCCGTAATGCGCCACCCGGCGAAAATCAAACCCTTCGAACGCGGCGCGAAACTGCTCGCGCTTGCGCAGGATGGTGATCCAGGCCATACCGGCCTGAAAACCTTCCAGGCAAATCTTCTCGTACAGCTGAACATCATCCGCCACCGGCACGCCCCACTCGTGGTCGTGATAACGGGGGTATTCCGGCGCAGCCGTGCGCCAGGTGCAGTGGGTCTGCCCGGTTTCGTCGGTGGTCAGTCCTGAGTTATCCATCCATCACCTCATGTGCCAGGCGGCGGATGATAAGCGAAAAAATTTGTGCGCCGCCAACCGCTCAAGCATCAACCTTCTCGACCAACTGGTCAGACCGCAACCTTCCAACCGACGAATTATTACTTGTGATTTCAAAAATACCTGGCCTAGACTGGCCACGCACTGGACTTACCGGTATGACCACAACAATTAAGCCCCGGAACCACCGGGGCACCGAATAGAGATCTCTCCCATGCTCAGATGGTGCTCGCGTTCGATTTTCCTGCAAGTCGTGATTGGCCTGATGCTCGGCATCGTGTGCGGCCTGGCCCTTCCCGAATTCTCCTCGCAACTCAAGCCCCTGGGTGACGGCTTTATCAAGCTGATCAAGATGCTGATCGGCCTGATCGTGTTCTGCGTGGTGGTCAGTGGTATTTCCGGGGCCGGCGACTTGAAGAAGGTCGGGCGCATCGGCCTCAAGTCGGTGATCTACTTCGAAGTGCTCACCACCATCGCGCTGGTGATCGGCCTGATCATGGCCTTCAGCACCGGGATCGGCACGGGCGCCAATATCCATCTGGAACAGCTGTCCTCCGCCGGCCTCAATGAACTGGCCGACAAGGGCCAGCACATCAAGGGCACCAGCCAGTTCCTGATGGACCTGATCCCCAACTCGGTGATCGGCGCCTTTGCCGACAACAATGTGCTGCAAGTGCTGCTGTTTTCGGTACTGTTCGGCAGCGCGTTGAACCTGGTGGGCGAAGCGGCTTCCGGTATCACACGGCTGATCAACGAACTGAGCCACGTGATTTTCCGCATCATGGGCATGATCGTGCGCCTGGCGCCCATCGGCGTGTTTGGTGCGATCGCCTTCACCACCAGCACCTACGGGCTGGACTCCCTGCAACACTTGGGGAGCCTGGTGGGCCTGTTCTACCTGACCTGCTTCGCCTTCGTCGCGCTGATCCTCGGCCTGGTGATGCGCGTGTCTGGGCTGCGCATGCTGCCGCTGCTCAAGTACCTGCGCGAAGAGCTGCTGATCGTGATGGGCACCGCCTCCTCCGACGCGGTGCTGCCGCAGGTCATGCGCAAACTCGAACACCTGGGCATTGGCAGCTCCACCGTGGGCCTGGTGATTCCCACCGGGTATTCATTCAACCTCGACGGTTTCTCGATCTACCTGACCCTGGCCATCGTGTTTATCGCCAACGCCACCGGTACACCGCTGTCGATGACCGACCTGATGACCATCCTGCTGGTGTCGTTGATCACCTCCAAGGGCGCCCATGGGATTCCCGGCTCGGCGCTGGTGATCCTGGCGGCAACGCTCACGGCGATCCCGGCGATTCCGGTGGTCGGTTTGGTGCTGGTATTGGCAGTGGATTGGTTCATGGGCATCGGTCGCGCCTTGACCAACCTGATCGGCAACTGCGTGGCCACCGTGGCCATTGCCCGCTGGGAAAAAGACATCGATATCCAACGCGCCAACAAGGTGCTCGACGGCCAGCAAGGCTATGCGTTCCAGGCCAAGAAGCCGGTAGTGCCGGCGCACCAGGAGTTCTAACGCTGTCTCATGGGCAACACTGGCTAATGTGGGAGGGGGCTTGCCCCCGGATGAGGACGGTCAGTTGATCTATCTGTAACTGATCCACCGCCATCGAGGGCAAGCCCCCTCCCACATGACTGTATTAGCAACATTAAGGAAGTATCGACGTGATCAGCACCTCAACCGTCGTCAATTCAGTCGTAGAAAAACTCCGCGCCGCCCTGGCGCGGGGTCAGTGGCGCCGGGGCGAAATGTTGCCCGGCCAGCGCGAACTGGCCGAACAGATGGGCATCAGCCGCCCCAGCCTGCGTGAAGCGGTCATCGTGCTCGAAACCCTCGGCCTGGTGCGCTCCATGCCCGGCAAAGGCGTGGTTGTGCTCGAAACCAGCGTCAGCGAACCGCAATCGAGCGACGCCGTGGCCGACGCCAGTCTCGAAGACATCCTTCAACTGCGCTACACCCTCGAACCCTTTATCGTCGGCCTTGTGGCCCAGTCCATCAGCAGCAAGGAAGTCGGCCAATTGCGCCTGACCCTGATGGACATGCGCGAGGCCCTGGATGCCGGTGACGCCGAAGCCGGCATGAACGCCTACCTCGATTTTCACGAAGAACTGTTCGCGCTCACCTCCAACCCGATCTTCCAGAACGTGGTTCAGCAAACCAGCAACGCCCTCAAGCAAAGCGCCCAGGTACTGCGCAACTCCCCCGAGCACCTGGCGGAACGCCTGCAGGAAAATGAAGCGGTGGTCCGCGCCATCCGCAACAAGAACAGCGCCCTGGCCAGCGCCGAGATGCGTCGGCACATCCTCCAGGAAGGCCTGCGCATGGGCATTCACTTGAACATCCCGGACGACCACCTGGGCAGTTGATTTTTTGGAGACCGGCCATGACCGCTCACGCCCTGCAACACGACCCCTTCCTGCCGACCCTGCGCCTGGTGGCCGGTAAAAAGCCTTCGGTGGATGACATCTACCCACGGTTGTTCGACGCGATCCTCGAACAACGCATCGCCCCGTCCAGCCGCTTTACCGAAGAGGGCCTGGGCGAAAGCTTTGGCGTCAGCCGCAGCGTGATCCGGCGGGTGCTGGCCAAGCTGTCCCATCAGCAAGTGGTCATCCTGCGTCCCAACCAGAGGGCCCAGGTGGCGGCGCCGGATGCCCAGCAGGCGCGGCAGATCCTGGAAGCACGGCGCATGACCGAAATCACGGTGGTGCAATTGGCCTGCGCCCAGGCAACATCCGCGCATATACGCCAGCTGCGCGAGCTGATAGCACGGGAACGCGACTGTATTGAACGCAACCAGCGAGGGCCGGCGATTCGATTGTCAGGGGAGTTTCACCTGCAATTGGCGCAGATGGCGGGCAACGCGCCGTTGGCGCAGTTCATCAACAGCCTGGTGCCGTTGACGTCGTTGATCATTGCCCAATTCGAAGCAAAAGCCTGCACGTATTGCGCGTGGCAGGAGCATGTGGCGATTGTGGATGCGGTGGAGCAACGCGACTCAAGCACCGCAGTGGCCCTGATGACCCAGCACCTGGATCACCTGGAAAGCAAATTACTCAAACACCACTGACCTTCAGATAAATGAAGATCCAAATGTGGGAGGGGGCTTGCTCCCGATCGCGGTGGGTCAGTCATGTATGTATTGACTGACCCACCGCGATCAGGAGCAAGTCGAATCGTCGCACCGCCCCTCCCACATTGGTTTCACCCAGGCATCAAGCCGGTTGCAGCACCGACTGACCACTCAACGCCAGGTCCAGCAACTCACGGTTGGCCACCGCGTACATGGCGTAGTCCGTGCCGACCGCAGCACGAATTTCCACCATCATTGCGACCCAACGATCAGCCATGTCCTTGTGCTGCTCAAGCCACAGGGCCACGCGGGCTTCCATGTCTTGTGGCGCGTCGGCCATTTGCAGGACGGAAATGGTGATCGCCCGTTGCTGCCAGTCCACATCGTCGCGGAACGCTTCACGAGCCTGGGCCTGCCAGTTGTTAGCCACGGGCAGATCGCTGATCTGCTGCAGGTACCACGGCAGGTCCAGGGCGCTGCCGACGGCGAAGTAGGCCCTGGCCACTTCGGCGGCGTCGTGCCCGGTGACGTCGGCGGCTTCGATGATCGGCAGCAAGGTGTACAGGTGAGTAGTGCCTGCAACCATGCGCGCCAACAACTCCGGTACACCGGCTTCGGTGTAGGCCTGGTAGCGGGTCTGCCAGCCTTCGCGGGTCGGACCTTCCAGCAGTTCGTCGAGCTTGAGGCCCAACGCAGCCAGGTGCGGACCGAAGTGCGCGGTGTCACGGCCGGCGTCCTGCTCGTTGCGACGGCTGCGCAGGAACCAGCGCGTGGCGCGACGGCCCAGGCGCATCAGCTCATCCATCAACTGCAATTGCACGTCAGCGGAGACCTGGTGGTCCAGGGCTTCGATCTGACGGAACCAGTGCGGGAGGTGGAAGATGTCGCGCACGATCACATAAGCACCGGCCACGTTCGCCGGGCTCATGCCGGTCGACTCCTTGAGTCGCTGAACGAAGGTGATGCCCATGTGGTTGACCAGGTCGTTGGCGATCTGGGTGCTGACGATCTCGCGCTTCAGGCGATGGCGGCGCATGGCCTCGCCGAACTTGGCCACCAGGCTCGGTGGGAACGCAGTCTCCATGTCACGGGTGAGGTATTCGTCATCCGGTACCAGCGACTTGAGCAGCGCTTCCTTGAGGTCGATCTTGCTGTAGGAAATCAGCACCGACAGCTCCGGACGGGTCAGGCCCTTGCCGGTCGCGGCGCGCTCGGTGAGCTGCTCCTCGGTCGGCAGGTACTCGATGGCGCGGTCCAGCTTGCCACGGCCTTCCAGGTCGCTCATCAGGCGCTTGTACTCGGCAGCACGCTCGTAGGCACGTCGTGCAGCCAGGGACAGGGCCTGGGTCTGCTTGTAGTTGTTGCCCAACACCAGGCTGCCGACTTCGTCGGTCATGCTCGCCAGCAACTGGTTGCGTTGCTTGTCGGTCATGTCACCGGCCTGCACCACTTCGTTGAGCAGGATCTTGATGTTCACTTCGTGGTCGGAGCAGTCCACACCACCGGCGTTGTCGATGAAGTCGGTGTTGGAGCCGCCGCCATTGAGGCCGAACTCCACACGACCCAGCTGGGTCATGCCGAGGTTACCGCCCTCGCCCACTACCTTGCAGCGCAACTCGTTGCCGTTGACGCGCAGCGCGTCGTTGGCCTTGTCGCCTACATCGGCATGGCTTTCGGTGCTGGCCTTGACGTAGGTACCGATACCGCCGTTCCACAACAGGTCCACCGGCGCCTTGAGCAAGGCGTTCAGCAGTTCGGTCGGGGTCAGCTTGTCGGCCGAAATGTCGAAGCGTTCCTTCATCTGTGGCGAGATGGCAATGCTCTTCGCGCTGCGCGAGAAGATACCGCCGCCTTCGGACATGATGCTGGTGTCGTAGTCGGTCCAGGCCGAACGCGGCAGCTCGAACATGCGCTGGCGCTCGACGAAGCTGGTGGCCGGGTTCGGGTTCGGGTCGATGAAGATATGCAGGTGGTTGAAGGCCGCGACCAGTTGCAGCTTGTCGGACATCAACAAGCCGTTACCGAACACGTCACCGGCCATATCGCCGACGCCCACCACGGTGATGCTGTCTTCCTGCACGTTGATGCCGCGCTCACGGAAGTGACGCTGCACACCGACCCACGCGCCCTTGGCGGTGATGCCCATTTTCTTGTGGTCGTAACCGGCGGAACCACCGGAGGCGAACGCATCGCCCAGCCAGAAGCCGTAGTCGATGGCGATGCCGTTGGCGATGTCGGAGAAGGTCGCAGTGCCCTTGTCCGCTGCCACCACCAGGTACGGGTCATCGTCGTCATGGCGCACGACGTTGGCCGGCGGCACCAGAGCGCCGTCCTTGAGGTTGTCGGTGATGTCCAACAGGCCGGAAATGAAGATGCGGTAGCAGGCGATGCCCTCGGCCGCGATCTCGTCACGGCTGCCGCCCAATGGCAGGCGACGCGGCAGGAAGCCGCCCTTGGCGCCCACCGGTACGATCACCGAGTTCTTCACTTGCTGGGCTTTTACCAGGCCGAGCACTTCGGTACGGAAGTCTTCTTCACGGTCGGACCAGCGCAGGCCGCCACGGGCAACGTTGCCAAAGCGCAGGTGCACGCCTTCGACACGCGGCGAGTAGACAAAGATTTCAAACTTCGGCACCGGCTTGGGCAGCTCGGGGATGGCGCGCGGGTCGAACTTGAAGCTGAAGTACGACTTGTTCTGGCCGTTGGCGTCGGTCTGGTAGAAGTTGGTGCGCAGGGTGGCCTTGATCAGGTCCAGGTAGCGACGCAGGATGCGGTCTTCGTTGAGCACCTGGACGTCGTCCAGGGCCGTGAGGATCGCTTGTTCCAGGCGCTGCTGCTTGTCTTCCAGGTCATCGGCGGTGAGCTTGCGCGCCAGGTAGAAGCGGGTCTTGAACAACCGGGTCAACTCGCGGGCGATGTCGGTGTGGTTGTTCAGGGTGCTGGCGATGTAGCCGAGGTCGAAGCCCAGGCGGATCTGCTTCAGGTAACGGGCGTAGGCACGCAGCAGCGCGACGTCGCGCCATGGCAGGCCAGCGGTGAGCACCAGGCGGTTGAACGCATCGTTTTCGGCGTCGCCATGCACGATGTGCACGAACGCGTCCTGCAGGGTGTCGTTGAGCTGCTGGATATCCAGGTTCACGCCTTCGGCGGCGATGAACGCGAAATCATGGATCCAGAACTCGCGGCCGTTGGCATGGCGCAGGCGGTACGGGAATTCACCCAGCACGCGCAGGCCAAGGTTTTCCAGGATCGGCAACACGTCGGACAGCGCCAGCGGGGTATCCGCGTGGTAAAGCTTGCAATGCAGCTCACGCTGGCCGGACACCTGGCCCAGCGGCTGATAGAAGCTCATCACCAGCGGATTGGCTTCGGTGAGGCTGAGCAGGTGCTGCATGTCGACCACAGCCGAATGCGCAGCGAAGCGCTCGCGGTAACCGGCCGGGAAGCCTTTCGGGAAATCCGCCAGCACGTTGGTGCCGTGGGCTTCGCCGAAGCTTTCCACTACCAGGCTGGAGTAGTCGTCCTGCCAACTGCGGCAGGCCTGCACCACTTCTTTTTCCAGTTGCAGCGTGTCGATGTCCAGGCGGTTCTTCGGGTCGACCCGCAGAATCAGCTGCACGCGCGCCAGCACGGATTCGGAGAAGAAGGTCCAGAATTCGCAGTCCGAGGCTTTCAGGCGATCCATCAGCACTTGCTGGATCTTCTGGCGCACTTCGGTGGAATAGATGTCGCGCGGCACGTAGGCCAGGCAGTAGCAGAAACGACCGTACGGGTCTTTGCGCAGGAACACGCGGATCTTGTTGCGTTCCTGGATCTGCACGATCGACATCACGGTGCTGAACAGCTCGTCGACCGGGGTCTGGAACAGGTCGTCACGGGGCAGCACTTCAACGACCTGGGCAAGCTCCTTGCCCAGGTGCGCCTTGGCCTGGAAGCCCGAACGGCGTTCGATCTCCGCGACCTTGCGGCGGATATAAGGGATGACGCGCACGCTTTCGCCATACACCGAAGAGGTGTAGAGGCCCATGAAGCGGCATTCCTTGATCACCTTGCCGTCGGCATCGATCTGGCGGATCGACACATAGTCCGGGTAAGCCGGGCGGTGGACGCGGCTTGGGTGCGCGGCCTTGGCGAACGACAGCACGGTCGGCTCGCGCAGGTACGACACGGCGTAGTCTTCGATGCGCAGGTCGTCGGCGGTCAGGCCGGCGCGCAGCAGTTTGGTCAGACCGAGGAACGAGCTGGCGTCATATTCGATATGACCGCCTTCCGCCTCGTCACGTACCACAAACTCTTCATAGCCGAGGAAGGTGAAGTGGTTGCCCACCAGCCATTCCAGGAAGTTCTTGATCTCGGCTTTCTCTTCGCCGTCGATGCCGAACGGGCTGGCGTCGATACCGTCGAGCAGCTCCTGGACCTTGGCCTTCATCGGTTCGAAATCGGCCACGGCCACGCGCACTTCGCCCAGTACCTGCTCAAGCTCTTTGCTCAGCACGTTGAGTTCGGCAGCGTTGGCACAGCGGTCGATTTCCAGGTACATCAGCGATTCTTGCTGGATGCCTTCGCCCTGGGTGCCCTTGGGCAGGATTTCCAGCAACTCGCCCTTGCTGCCACGGCGCGCGCTGAGCACGGTGGTCTGCAGGGTGTGGATGCTGTAGCCACGGCGGTTCAGCTCGGTGCGTACCGAGTCCACCAGGAATGGCAGGTCATGGTGCAGCACTTCGACCGCGGTGTGGGTCGATTGCCAGCCATGACGTTCGTAATCGGGGTTGTAGACCCGCACTTGCGGTTGGGTGTGATCAAAGCGCTCAAGCAGGCGCCAGGCAGACAGGGTGCAACCGGCCAGGTCGGAAAGGCGACGCTGGGTCAGTTCATCCAGGGAAATGATGCCGAAGAATTGTTCAGCGAACAGCGCCACTTGTGGCAGTGCCTGTTCACTGATGTGCTGCGCCAGTGCCGCTTGCAGTTGATGCTGGAAGTCGGCCTTGCTGGCTGCGGTGAAGAACGCCATCTGTGGTACTCCGCTTGGGCTTGTTATTGATGGAAGCGTCGCGTGTTATCCCCTGGTGGGGAGACCGTCAGCTCTGTTCGCAGGTAACGAGTTAAGCACCATAAACGAATCAGGGTGACAGGTGGGTGAAGCTGGACAAGACAGTCAGGTCACATACAACGTCCATAAGATGCGCACCTTGCCGGGTGACGGTACGACGGGCAGGTCAGGCGCCTGGCACATGCACATCCGTTGCGCAGCTTAACGAGTGTGGGAAGCCAGCTGCTTGCGATGCTGCGACATATTCGGTCATCGGTACGCAGGGTTGGGGTTGCGTCTTGGGCAACCCGGAATTCCCGGTAGAAAAACCGGCTATTTCCCCCGCCACGAGTACCGAAAATGACTGGTATTGCCCGTCAGGTCATGCGCTGGGTCTGACACAGGAAGCAGCACAAAATTCGCCGCAATGGCACAATTGCCTACGCAACGCCCTACCCCAGACAGGATTCCCCATGCTGCAACTGAAAACCGACGCCCTGATGGCCACCCCGTGCGACGACGAAGAAGACAACATGGCCATGCTCTGCTGCCACGGCAAGAACGGCGAGATGTTCATGCTGACCCGCTACCCCGACGAAGACGAAGTGGAGCTGACCTGGGACTACGAGCCTTCGACCCTGGACGGCTTGAAAGTCACCCTGGGGGACACAACCCTGCGGGTCGAACTGGCCGCAGGCGATGCCGATGCCCTGGGTGGCAAGGACCAACTGGAGATAACCCACGCCACCGCCACGGCGGATATGGCAGAAGTGGAACAAACCCTGCAGAACATTCTCAAGGGCACCGGCACCTACATCCGCACCTGAATCGCAGTTGCGCAGCCAGCAACGACGGTGCTTGACCGTTGGTCGCCACTGTTATTTCTAACGGTACCCGGCCCCGTGTTTTAAGCCTTAGCTGATCAAAGCAACGGTAACTGCACGGGTGCCTTGATGAAACCCATCAGCGAGTTTCCGGCTATTGGGCTTTTGGCCACTGCTTCATCAGCGCTGGCGGCATCCGCAGCCAACACTGATTATTCGCACTTGATCCTGCTGATCAAAGACGACGGATCCAGGTCGCGAAATCTTCAGGACCGTGTCGATCCCTCCAGCACCTTCCAGCACCACGTGTCCAACATCAAGCCGCTGATAACGCCGACCAAGACCCGCACGCAGGGGGATGTAGAAGCCCTGCGCCGGCATCGACAGGACCGCTACTACACATGATCATCAAAGCCCCTGACGCGCCTCCGGTCGGCGACTGCACCGCCCCGTGGATTGCGAGCAAGGTGTATGCCGTGGTCGGCGTCGCCGTGAGTGACGGACGCGGCGGGGTGCCCTGCCCTTGAAGCAAAGGCGGTGAGCGGGCATGCCTGCTCACCGCCATTTGTGCCTCTCACACAATTTTCCTACAAGTTTTGCTAAAAATACCCCGCGCGCCGTTAGTCGCCACCCCCTGCCATGCATTAAAGTAGGCGCCCCAGGCTGTCGTTTGTTACATGACGCACAGGCTCATCTCTCCAGGAACCGTCATCGATGGAACATCGTGAAGCGCTGCTCGCGCTGCGAACCTTTCTTTCTACGCAGATTCTCGGCCAGGAAAAACTCATCGATCGCCTGCTGATCGCCCTGCTTGCCGACGGCCATATGCTGGTGGAAGGCGCGCCGGGCCTGGCCAAGACCAAGGCGATCAAAGAGCTGGCCGAAGGCATCGAAGCGCAGTTCCATCGTATCCAGTTCACCCCCGACCTGTTGCCCGCGGACATCACCGGCACCGAGATCTATCGCCCGGAAACCGGCAGTTTCGTATTCCAGCAAGGGCCGATCTTCCACAACCTGGTGCTGGCGGACGAAATCAACCGCGCCCCGGCCAAGGTGCAATCAGCCCTGCTGGAGGCCATGGCCGAACGCCAGGTCAGCGTCGGGCGCAGTACCTACGACCTGTCTCCGCTGTTTCTGGTGATGGCCACTCAAAACCCCATCGAGCAGGAAGGCACCTACCCACTGCCCGAAGCCCAGCTCGACCGTTTCCTGATGCACGTCAAGATCGGCTTCCCCGACGCGGCCGTCGAACGGCGCATCCTGCAACAGGCGCGTGGTGAAGCCCTCAACGGTGAAACCAAGCCCGAGCGCCGGGTCAGCCAGCAGGCGATCTTTGCCGCGCGCAAGGAAATCCTCGGCCTGTACATGGCCGATGCGGTGGAGGAATACCTGGTGCAACTGGTCATGGCCACGCGCACCCCGGCCAAGTTCGACCCGGAAATGGCCGAGTGGATCGCCTACGGCGCCAGCCCGCGTGGCTCCATCGCCCTGGACCGCTGCGCACGCGCCCATGCCTGGCTGGCCGGCCGCGACTTTGTCAGCCCGGAGGATATCCAGGCGGTGCTGTTCGACGTGCTGCGCCATCGCATCATCCTGTCGTTCGAAGCCGAAGCGGCCGGGATTGACCAGGACCGTGTGGTGCAACGCATTCTCGACGTCGTTGCCGTCGCTTGAAGTCGATGAACGCCAGCGATGGGGTGCGCGTCACGCTCAGCGAACTGATCGAGATGCGCCACCGCGTGCGCGAAGTGCAGCTGTTTTCCACGCCAAGCCAGCGCAGCCCGCTGATCGGCCTGCACCACTCCAAGCTGCGCGGGCGCGGTGTCGACTTCGACCAGGTGCGCGTGTACCAGGCCGGCGACGATGTGCGCACCATCGACTGGCGCGTGACGGCGCGCACCCAGGAGCCGCACACCAAGCTGTTCCACGAAGAGCGCGAACGGCCGATCTTCATCATGGTGGAGCAAAGCTGCCGGCTGTTTTTCGGCTCGGGGCAGATGTTCAAGTCAGTACTCGCCGCTCAAGCCGCCAGCCTGATCGGCTGGGCGGCCCTGGGCCACAACGACCGCGTCGGCGGGCTGGTGTTCGGCGACAACGAGCACTACGAAATCAAGCCGCGACGCAGCAAGCAGAGCCTGCTGCAATTGCTCAACCGCTTGGTGCGCGTCAACCAGAGCCTGGACACCGAAAGCCGCCCGGAGGCCGACGCCCTGGGCATGGCCCTGCGCCGTGGCCGCGAAGTGCTGCGCCCCGGCAGCCTGGTGATTGTGATCTGCGACGAGCGCGCCCTCACCGAAGGTGCCGAGCAACAATTGAGCCTGCTGTCACGCCATTGCGACTTGCTGCTGTTGCCGATCTCCGACCCGCTGGACCACGCCCTGCCCGCCGCCGGGCTGCTGCGCTTTGCCGAACGGGGCGCGCAGCTGGAACTGGACACCCTGAACTTCGACTTGCGCCAGGCCTACAAGGCCCAGGCCGAAGCGCGCATCGCCCGCTGGGAACTGCTCGCGCAGAAACTGCGAATCCTGCTGATGCCCCTGAGCACCCAGAGCGAAATGGTCGAACAACTGCGCGAATACCTCAACCCGCAACGCCCGGTTAAAAAGCAATGAGCAGCCTCGACCAACTGCAACCGCTGATCGCCCCGCCGCCCATTGGCTTCTGGCCCCCTGCGCCGGGCTGGTGGTTGCTGTTGCTGATGATCCCGCTGCTGGGCTGGGGCCTATGGTCGCTGCGCCGTTTGCTGCCGACTCGACGCCCCATGACCCGCGCCGAACAACCGCTGGACCCTTTGCGCATCGCCGCGCTGGCCGAGCTGGCATTGATGCCCAAGCCTTACGACGGCGCCCCCGCCGGGGCCTGGCTGCAACAGCTCAACGGCTTGCTCAAGCGCCTGTGCCGCAACGACTACCCCTATAGCCAAAGCCATACCCTCAACGGCCGCAAATGGCTGGCATTCCTCGACAACCGCTGCCCGGCCGCCGGCCTCACGCGCTGGATGGTATTGGTCGAAGGCGCCTATAAACCCGAATGCAAGCTCGACGACAAAGCTATCGCCGGCCTGACCCAAGCCGTCGATACCTGGATTCGCAAACATGTTTGAGTTCGCCTGGCCGTGGATCTTCGCCCTGTTGCCGCTCCCCTGGTTGATGCGTTTTATCCTCCCGGCGGCCGACAGCGGCGAGCCGGCGCTGAAAGTCAGCTACCTCGGCGACCTCGAAAGCCTTGCGGGCCGCCGTGCGCGGGTCAACTTGCCGGGCTGGCGCCAACAGGCGCCCTTCGTGGTGCTGTGGCTGCTGCTGCTGACCGCCGCTGCGCGCCCGGAATGGCTCGGCGAACCGCTGCCGATTGCCGCCAGCGGCCGCGACTTGCTGGTGGCGGTGGACGTGTCCGGCTCCATGGACTTTCCCGATATGCACTGGCAGGGCGAAGACGTGAGTCGCCTGAACCTGGTCAAGCATCTGCTCGGCGACTTCCTTGAAGGCCGCGAAGGCGACCGCGTGGGCCTGATCCTGTTCGGCAGCCAGGCCTACCTGCAAGCGCCACTGACCTTCGACCGGCGCACCGTGCGCACTTGGCTGGATGAAGCGCGCATCGGCATCGCCGGCAAGAACACCGCCATTGGCGATGCCATAGGCCTGGCGCTGAAACGCCTGCGCCAGCGGCCTGCGCAAAGCCGTGTACTGGTGCTGGTCACCGATGGCGCCAACAACGCCGGGCAGATCGACCCGCTGACCGCCGCGCGTCTGGCGGCCGAAGAAGGGGTGAAGATCTACCCCATCGGCATCGGCGCCGACCCTGAACAAACCGGTTCCCTGGGTATCCTGGGCGTCAACCCGAGCCTGGATCTCGACGAGCCGGCACTCAAGGCCATCGCTGAAGCCACCGCAGGCCAATACTTCCGTGCCCGCGATGGCCAAGAGCTGGAAGCGATCAAGCAAACATTGGACAAGCTTGAGCCCGTCGAACAGCAACCCACCCAGGCACGCCCGGCGCAGGCGCTGTACAGCGGACCGTTGGCCCTGGCGCTGATCCTGAGCATGTTGCTGGTGATCCAGGAACGCTGGCCGAACAACGCACTGCAACGCGCGTACAACAAACTGTCGAGCAAGGGGATCTTCCTGCAACAGCATCCGGAATGGCGCCAGCGTCTTAAACGCCTGCGTTTGCGGAGGCGTCGATGATCGCCCTGTGGCCGCACTGGTTCCGCCCCTGGTGGCTGTTGCTGCTGCCGCTGCTCGGCTGGTTGCTGTGGCAACTGTGGCACCGGCAGAAGCGCGCCGGACGCTGGCAGATGATCCTGCCGCCGGCCTTTCACGCCGTGCTGCTCAGCGGCGGCAACGGGCGCGAAAGCAAGTCGCCGTGGGTGTTGCTGGGCCTCGCTTGGCTGCTGGCCGTGCTGGCGTTGCTGGGTCCCAGTTGGCAACGGGTTGAACAAACCAGCCAGAAACCCTCCGACCCATTGGTGGTGCTGCTCGAGCTGACCCCGGAAATGCTCGCCACCGACAGCCCGCCCAACCGCCTCGAACAGGCACGGCGCAAGCTCTTCGACTTGTTGCAGGCGCGCAGCGACGCGCAAACCGCCGTCGTCGTGTATGCCGGTAGCGCCCACACCCTCGTGCCGCTGTCGGACGACCTGGCCACCAGCCGCAACCTGCTCGACGCCCTGCGCCCCTCGATCATGCCGGAGTCCGGCCACCGCGCCGACCTCGCCGTGGAGAAAGCCCTGGAGCTGCTCAAGCAGGGCGGTCTGGGTCAGGGTCGCCTGCTGCTGGTCGGCTCCTCGTTGTCAAAACAGGAACGCCAGGGCATTCGCCTGCTGCTGCAAGGCAACCAGGCGCCGAGCCTGTCGATCCTGGGCGTCGGCAGCCGTGAAGGCACACCGGTGACCCAGGAAAGCGGTGAATTCCTCAAGGACGAGCAAGGCGCGATCCTGGTACCCCGCCTCGACAGCCCGACACTCAAGGCCTTCGCCAGCGAAATGGGCGGCCGTTACCGCGCCGCGCGCCTGGACGATCAAGACCTGCGCCAGCTCGGCGTGCTGGACCCGCCCCAAGCCCTGCGCAACGATGGCCAGTTGCAGCACCTCGACACCTGGGCCGACCAGGGTTACTGGCTGCTGCTGCCGCTGTTGCTGCTGGCCGCCTGCGCCGGGCGGCGCGGCTGGTTGTTCTTTTTACCACTGCTGCTCCTGGGCGCGCCGCAACCCAGCTATGCCTTTGAATTCCAGGATTTGTGGCTGCGTGCGGACCAGCAGGGCCAATACCTGCTCAAGAAGAAACGCCCCGCCGAGGCCGCAGAGCACTTCCAGGACCCGCAGTGGCAAGGCGTCGCCCTGTATGAGGCCGGCAACTATGCCGAGGCCATCAAGCGGTTCGCCGAGGGTAATGACGCCTACTCCCACTACAATCGTGGCAACGCCCTGGCCAGGTCAGGTGAACTCGAAGCAGCCATCGACGCCTACGAACAAGCCCTGGAAGCCCAGCCCGACCTGCAACCGGCGCTGAAAAACAAGGCCCTGGTAGAAGCGCTGATCCAGGAACAGGCAGAACCCGAGCCTGAGAAGCCTGCAAAAAACGAGGATGACGAAACCACCCAACCCGGCCAAACTGCGCAACCGGGCGCCACTGGGCAAAATGCCACAGGTGGCGAGCAGTCGTCCCAGGGCCAGGGCCAGGGCGAAGCCGGCAGCGGCGATACCCAGGCCGGCACCCCGCCGCACGCCGGCGGCAACGACGTGCCGAGCAGCGAGTTGGGCGATGAGCAAACCACCACCCCGCCGCTGCGTCCCACCGACGCCAACCTCGACGGTGAACACCGCCAGGCCCTGGAGCAATGGCTGCAGGAGATCCCGGACAACCCCGGCGAACTGCTGCGACGCAAATTCTGGTACGAACAGCAACAGCATCAGGACAAGACTCG
The DNA here is from genome assembly GCF_012030485.1 of Pseudomonas sp. B14(2022). Classification (NCBI taxonomy): domain Bacteria; kingdom Pseudomonadati; phylum Pseudomonadota; class Gammaproteobacteria; order Pseudomonadales; family Pseudomonadaceae; genus Pseudomonas; species Pseudomonas sp. B14(2022). Next base: position 193,547 of record NZ_JAAUVM010000008.1, on the reverse strand, counting down.
ATGAGCCGCCGCACCACCCTTCTGCTTCTGCTCGCGTTGTCGGCAGGCCACGCCCAGGCGGCCAGCCTGGTCGCCAGCGTCGACCGCAACCGCCTCAATTCCGGGGAAACGGTGGAACTGACGGTGGAATCCACCGATGTCACCCAGTTCGGCAAGCCCGACCTGTCGCCCCTGGATGCGCAGTTCGAAGTCAGCGGCACACGCCAGCTCAACCAACTTACGACGCTGGGTGGCGATAACCATGCGACCACACGCTGGATCATTACCCTGCTGCCCAAGGAAAACGGCACGGTGGTGATTCCGCCGTTGCAAGTGGGCGAATACACGACCCAGCCGATCAGCCTGCAAGTGCTGGAAACCACCAGCCAGGACACCAACGCCGAGCTGGCCCCGGTGTTTGTCGAAGCCAACATCGACCAGACCAGCGTCTATGTGCAGGCCCAGGCATTGTTGACCGTGCGCGTGTACCACTCGGTGTCGCTGTACGACGACAGCAGCTTGACGCCGTTGCAGATCCCCGATGCTCGTGTCGAGCAGTTGGGCGAGTCGCGCACCTATGAAAAGGTCATCAACAGCATCCGCCATGGCGTGATCGAAACCCGCTACGCGATCTACCCGCAACACAGCGGCCCCCTGGAGATTCCCTCACAGACGTTCAGCGCCACGCTGGTGGAGTCGCGTCCGCCCCAGGAAAATACGCTGCAAGGCACCAAGCCCGGCAAACTGATCCACGTGAGTTCGGCGGCGCTGCCACTGGTGGTCAAGCCCAAGCCGGCGCTGTACCCCGTCGATGCCCCATGGTTGCCGGCCCGCAGCCTCATCTTGAACGAGAGCTGGAACCCGGAGCCTGAGCATGTACAAGTCGGCGACTCCCTGACCCGCAGCCTGACCGTCAAGGCCGAGGGCCTGTCCAGCGCCCAACTGCCGGCCTTGCCCAGCACCGACATCAACGGCCTGCGCCGCTACCCGGACCAGCCGGTGCTCGGTAACCAGACCAGTGACCGTGGCCTGATCGGCAGTCGCGAAGACCGCGAGGCCCTGGTGCCCAACCGTGTCGGCGCCCTGGAACTGCCCGCCGTCGAGGTGGTGTGGTGGAACACCCACGAAGACCACCTGGAGCGCACCAGCCTACCGGCCCGCACCCTGCAAGTGGCCAACAACCCCAGCCTGGCGGTGGACACGCCGGCCACCCCGACCATCATCACCGCGCCGGACGACAGCCGCCTGTGGTTGTGGCAACTCAGCACACTGATCCTGGCCTGCACCACCCTGCTGGGCTTCGGCCTGTGGTGGCGTGCCCGTTGGCAACCGGCGGTACTACGCGCTGCGCAAACCGGCCCGAGCCCACGCACCTTGCTCGACGACCTCAAGCGCGCCACCCAGGCCAACGACCCCCAGGCCACGCGCCAGGCGCTGGATGCCTGGGCGCGGCAACAGCCGGAAACCCTGGCGGATATGGCGGCGCGGTTTGTGCCGTTGTCGGATGCGTTGGATGGGCTCAATGGCGCGCTGTACAGCGAGAGTGGCCAGTACTGGCTGGGCGAAGACCTGTGGCGCGCGATCAAGGCCATCCCGATGACCGAGCGTGAGCTGGACCCGGCAACCGATACCACCAGCCTGCCGCCGCTGTACCCCAAATAAGCTGGATTCAGCCCACGCCACGCAACCCCGTGGGAGCGAGCTTGCCCACGAAGGCGGTCTGTCAGTAAAAAATCTGCTGCATGTTGATGTGCGTCGCCCCGTGCCTGCGTGCGGGCATCGACAGACGTCTTCCATTAATGACTGCCCACTCGTCGCTACTGTTAACTCTGACAGGTGCTGAATCGCATCTATTTGACGCTAAATCCTGTGTACGACCTGCCGCGCGTCACTCGCCGGTACGGGTCATTTCGCTACTCACAGGACGCCTGATCATGGATCAAGAACAGCTCTCCAACCCGCGGCTGCCTGCCGTACGCTCGCCCTTACATCCTGAACCTGGGTCTGACGACTTTTTCGACCTGACCACCCCCGAATACCATGCCCCCGTGCCGTTTTCCGAGCTCCCACTCTACATCCCCGGCATGACCACGCCTGTGGTCGGCTTCGACGGTGGGATCAATTTGGCCGCCCTGGACAACCATCGCGACGAGGGTCTGCTGTGCATCCTGTTGCCCTATCTGGACATGACGCAACTGGATTTCATCGAGCTGTTCTACCGCGATGTCATCACGCCCGTAGCGACTCACACGGTGACCAAGGAACAAGCCGACAAGGGCATTCAGATCCCGTTGTACATCCCCCGTACACGGTTTACAGACGGCCCCGTGGAACCGGTTTTTTTCCGGGTTACGCGAGTGCTTGGCGGAACGGAGGAGACTCGCCGCTTCAGGCTCAAAATCGACACTGTAGCGCCTGCCGGGCCGGATCCGATACCTAGCGAACCGTGGCATTCCAACCTTGGCGCGCCCGAGCCGGATACCGACTTCGTCGATGAAACAGCAGCCGGTCTGGGGGTGAAGGTGACAATTCCCTTCTACCCCCTCGACATCAACAGGCCCGCCAACACCCACCGCACGGTGCGGGACCGCATTCGCCTGAGCATTGGCGGATTTATCCTCAACCACCGGATCACCGAAGGCGAGGCGGCCGGCCGCGAGCCGATTGTAATCTGGGTGTATGCGGGCACCTGGGCGCAGATCGGCAGCGGCTCACACGTCTGCGAGTACGAAGTCGTCGATGAGGTGGGTAACTATTCCCCAGGCTGGTCACCGGCGGTGCTGATCGAGGTCGAGCTGGATGATGGCGCCGAACCGCTGCTGCCTGAGTGCTACATCTACGAAGCACCTGCGGACGTCCTTGATGTGGACGAGCAGATGGGGGCAGACGCCACCATCGAAGTCTCCGTTCATCGCTTTGACTATGTGGTCGGCGATCTGATTCGGGTCAGGGCTATTGGCCGCAATGCGCAGGGGGCGAGCGTCACCACCTACTACGAACACCGCGTCACTGTCACCGGGCGCAATGCCCGCATCCCCTTCCCGTTCGAGGATTTTGCGCCACTGGTGGGCGGCCGTGTGCAATTGTCCTATGAGCGCATACGCGCTGGCGTTCCAAACCGGCGCTCGCACACGACTATCGTGCAGGTCACCGGCACACCGATCAACATCAGCTTGCCAGCACCTCGCGTGGATGAGGCGCCGGACGGCGTCACCCTGCCGCCGGAATCGGCATATGTCACCGTGAGAATTGACGAATACACAGGCCAGGATCCTTTCGACCTGGTCACTCTGTTCCTGGTTGGCGTGTATGCCAACGGTTCGCGGTATTACCGCGAGGTTTACAAAGCGGCCGGCGAAGGGCCTATCACCTTCCGGTTGGCGAACGGGGTCAACGGCGATATCGCCAAACTCGAAGGCGGTACCCTCAGGCTTTCTTATACCGCCACTAACGCCCAAGGAACTCGTCCCTCGCAGGATCTGCTGCTCGATGTCGGATTACCCCAGGCTTCGTTGCCTGAACCATTCGTGGAACAGGCACCGCCCCCCGAGTATGTGTTCGATCCAGACCAGTCGAGCGGTGACGCACACATCCTGGTCCGGGCACACACCGATATACAAGAAGATGACATCATCACCTTGTACTTCGAAGGTAGCGCCAGCGGCGGCAGTGCGCCCCCCATCATCTTCCAGGTATTGCCGCACTGGGTTGGCCGCGATCTGCCATTTAACGTCCAGCGCCAGTATGTTCTGGCCAATCTCAACGGATCGGCGCGCATTTACTACACCCTCACCCGTCCGGGTGCGCGCACGCGATTATCCCATGCCGTCGTGATGAAAGTCGGTGCCATGCTGACCTTGGATGTACCTGAAGTGCTGGAGGCCACGAAGACAGGCCCGACGAGTGCGCAGATGAATCCGTTGCATATCGATCAAGCGGCGGTATTCACCATCCGCGTGAGGTATGCGCCGATGCTTTATACCGATGACATCACCGTCTTCCTGTTCGGCAAGCCCGGTTTCGCGATACCGGCCATCAAACCGAAGCCCGGCGACCCGTCCTTGGGGTATGTTGATTTCTATGCCTCCGGCAGGAATATCGCGGCTCATCTGGGGCAGGTACTCAGAGTGGGCTATAGCGTCCACCGCCAGGGTGCCCTCACAAACTCCGAGATACTGGACTTGCGGGTACTGGCGTTTGATGAGCTGACGCCCAATCCACTTCCCTTTCCAAGGATCAACGACATCGCCCCCGGCGGAACGCTGAACCTCAACACCATTGCCGGCGATGCGACCGCCGCCGTGGCCAAGTGGCCCCTGAGTGCGGCGGGCGATTGGGTGTGGCTGACCTGCAGCAGCGCAGGCGTAGATGACTTGAACCTGTTGACGGCGCACCCGCTTACCTCAGCGGAGGCGGCGAATGGGTTGCACAACCTGCCAGTACCGCGCAGTTGGCTGGAGTCGATCCCCAACAACAGTCCCATCCATGTGAAGTTCCAGGCAACGTTCGATGGCACCCTGGATGCCGAGAGCATCGTCACCTTTCCGATCACGACATACACCGTTGTGCAGCGGAGCAAGCTGTCGATGGAATGGCCTTTCACTACCGGCAGCTGGCACGGCTGGAGCCCAGATGGACAATACCGAGACACAAACAACATCGCCAATGAAGGCGTAGGGCTTGGGATTGGCTCGTATACCGACGGGCCTTACAACTTTTCCGGGCCGGTCATCGCGTATACAGTCCAGGTACAAGCCAACAAGACCTATGACTTGAGCTTTTCACTGCGCGCGATACGAGCCACGGGCGCAAACGCAACCAATATCTATCTCACCGTCAGTGGCAGCGCTATCGGCTCAGCCGTGAACACACAAAGACAGACGATCTGGCGCACCGGCACTGGTGTCTATACCGCGCCGGTCACAGGCTCGGTAAAGCTTGGTCTACACAACACGATCTCCAGTGGCGACGGGAATGACTTCTACATCGGGCATGTCACGATGAAGGAACGGTAACTAACTGAAACAACTGATCGTTCCCACCTCGCCCGGGAACGATCAGCCCTCTCCTCCAGGTTTACAGGTAAACTCCCCCCTTTTCAGCTTCCCCACGGAGTTCGCCTTGCGTCTGTTCCACACCTCCGACTGGCACCTTGGCCAAAACCTCCACGGCCAGGAACGCGACTTCGAACACGCCTGCTTCCTCGAGTGGCTGCTGCGCCAGATCGCGGCCCAGCATCCCGATGTGCTGTTGATCGCCGGCGACATCTTCGACACCGTCAACCCGCCGCTCAAGGCCCAGGAGCGGCTGTATGACTTCATCATCAGCGCCCACGAACAAAACCCGAAACTGACCATTGTGATGATTGCCGGCAACCACGACTCCGGCTCGCGGATCGAACTGCCCGCGCCGTTGATGCGGCGCCTGCGCACCCATGCGCTGGGCCGCGTGCTATGGCTGGACGACGGCCAGCTGGACGCAGAACGCCTGCTGATTCCCCTGCCGGATGCCAAGGGCAAGGTCGCCGCGTGGTGCCTGGCGCTGCCGTTCCTGCGCCCGGCGGAAGTTACCGGTGCGCACCTGGGCGATGATTACCTGCACGGGATTGGCCAGGTCCATGAATGGTTGATCGCCGCGGCTAACGCCAAGCGTAAAAAAGGCCAGGCGCTGATTGCCATCAGCCATGCGCACATGGCCGGTGGCTCAGTGTCGGAAGACTCCGAGCGCAGCCTGATCATCGGCAATGCCGAGGCGCTGCCGGCCAAACTGTTCGACAAAAGTATCGGCTATGTTGCCCTCGGCCATTTGCACAAGCCGCAAAAGGTCAATGGCGAGGAGCGCATTCGCTACAGCGGTTCGCCGATTCCGCTGTCGTTTTCCGAAATTGGCTATAAGCACCAGATTCTCGACGTGACGTTCCAGGGCGAACGATTGGTCAGCGTCGAACCGCTGCTGATTCCCCGTTCGGTCAACCTGCAACGCCTGGAAGCCGCGCCCCTGGCCGACATCCTCAAGGCCCTGGCGGACTTGCCCGATATCGACCTGCTCGCCGAAACCCAGCGCCACCCCTGGCTGGAAGTGCGCGTGCGCCTCGACGAGCCGCAACCGGACCTGCGCCAACAGATCGAAACCGCCCTGCAAGGCAAGGCGGTGCGCCTGGTGCGCATCGCTGCCGAGTACGCCGGCAAACGTGGCAGCGACACCACCGATGATGAGCGCCTGATCGAACTCGACCAGCTCACGCCCCAGGAGCTGTTCAGCCGCGCCTGGCAGGACAGCTACGGCAGTGAAGTGGATGAACAGACCTTGAAGGATTTCGCCGTGCTGCTCCAGGAAGTGCAACAGGCAGGTGAACAGCCATGAAGATCCTCGCCATCCGCCTGAAAAACCTCGCGTCCCTGGCCGGGCCGTTCGAGATCGACTTTACCGCAGAGCCCCTGGCCAGCGCCGGACTGTTCGCCATTACCGGGCCGACCGGCGCCGGTAAAAGTACCCTGCTGGATGCCCTGTGCCTGGCGCTGTTTGGCGCCGTGCCACGCCTGGGCGATACCGGCCAGGCCAAGATGCCGGATGCCGACAGCGATATTTCCATCGGCGACCCACGCACCCTGATCCGTCGCGGCACCGGTGGCGGTTATGCCGAAGTTGACTTTGTCGGCGTCAGCGGCCGTCGCTACCGTGCGCGCTGGGAAGCCAATCGCGCCCGCGACAAGGCCAGCGGCAAGTTGCAGAACAGTCGGCAAAGCCTGATCGACCTGGACAGCGACCAACTGCTGGCCAGCCAGAAGACCGAATACAAGACCCAGCTGGAATTGGCCCTGGGCCTGAACTTCGAGCAGTTCACCCGCGCCGTGCTGCTGGCCCAGAGTGAGTTCAGCGCCTTCCTCAAGGCCAATGACAACGAACGCAGCGAACTGCTGGAAAAGCTCACCGACACCGCGCTGTACACCCAGCTCGGCCGCCGCGCGTTCGATAAGGCCAAGGAGGCCAAAGACGCGCACAAATACTTGCAGGACCAGGCCACCGGCGTGGTGCCCCTGGCCCCTGAAGCGCGCGCCGAACTGGACGAGCAATTCGACGCGGCCCAGCAACAGCTCAAGACCCAGCAGGCGCAGCTCAAGCAGCTGGAATTGCAGCACACCTGGCTCAAGGAATTGCGCGAATGGCAGGACCGCCAGCGCAATGCCACCGAACAGTTGCAGCGCGCGCAAGCGGAGTGGGACAGCCAGGGGGCACAGCGCCAAGACCTGAGCCGCCTGGACCAACTGGCGCCGCAACGACATCAGTTTGCGCGCCTGGCAGAACTCGACACCTTGCTCAAGCCGCTGGCTACGCAAATTCAGGCGCATATCGAGCAACAGGCCGAGTTGCAGACTCGTCAGGAACAGGCCCTGCAACAGCAGGCCTCAGCCCAAGCCGCTTTGGCCGATGCCGTGAAGCAACAGACCGACGCCGCCCCGCTGCTGCACCAGGCCTTCGCCGAACAGAACACCCTCGCCCACTTGACCAAGGACCTGGCCAAGCGCAGCGAGGATAAGCAGCAACAAGAAGCCGCCTGCGCCGAAGGCCAGACGCTGCTCCAAGGCTTACAGGCCAAGCACACCCACGTTGCCGAACGCCTGCAACGCCTGGCCGCCGAACTTGAACGCAGCAGCGCCCTCGCCCCGCTCAGCGAGGCTTGGAACGCCTACCGCGATCGCCTGCAACAACTGATGCTGATCGGTAATCGCCTGAAGAAAGGCCAGGCCGAACTGCCGCAACTGGAACAACGTGCCACGACCGCCGCGGAAAAATTCGCCCAACAACGTGACGCGCTGGACCTGCTGTACCAGGAAGCCGGTGCCGAGCCGCACGCCGTGGCCGAGCAGGTCCAACTGCTGGCCAGCCTGCTGCAAGACAATCGCAAGCAGCAACGCGCCTTCGAAGACCTGTCTCGCCTGTGGGACAGCCAACAACAGCTGGACCAGCAAGCCACAGTCCTGACGCAAAAACTCGCAGACGCCCAACAGCAGCGCGAACAACTGAACCAGACCGGCCTGCAAACCAAAGCCGAACTCACCGTTGCCGAACAGACCCTGACGGTGACCAAGCAACTGCTGGAACGCCAACGCCTGGCCCGCAGCGCCAGCGTCGAGGAACTGCGCGAGCAATTGCAGGACGGCCAGCCCTGCCCGGTGTGCGGCAGCCACGAGCATCCGTATCACCAGCCCGAAGCCCTGCTGCAAAGCCTTGGCCGCCACGACGACCAAGAAGAAGCAACGGCGCAGAATACCGTTGATACCCTCAAGGAAAAACTCACCGAGTTGCGCGGCGAAGTCGGTGGCTTGATTGCCCAACAGAAGGAGTTCCTGCAACAACAGGAGCAACTGGCCACCCAGCAGCAAGCGCTCAAACCCAGCCTGGACGCCCATCCGCTGGCGGCCTCGCTGTTCAACCAAGACCAAAGCAAACGCAGCCATTGGTTGGCCCAGCAACTCAGCCAACTGACCCAAAGCATCACCCAGGACGAACAACGCCAGGGCGCCCTGCTCAACCTGCAGCAAAACGCCGGGCGCTTGCAGCAGCAACTGCAAGCCGCCCAGGACGCGAGCCAGCAGGCGCGCCAATTGCTGGTGGACCAGCAGCGCGAGCTGTCCAACGACCGTGAACGTCTCGACGAAGAACTCACCGCCTTTGCCCACCTGCTGCCCGCCGACACACTGGAAGGCTTGCGCAGCGACCCGGCCGCGACCTTTATGCAGTTGGACCAGCAGGTCAGCCAACGCCTTGAACAGCTGGGTCACCAGAAGGATGAGCTCGCCGAGCAGCAGGAACGCCAGCAGGCCATCGAGAAAGAGCACACCCATCAGCTGCATCGCCAACAGCAACTCGACGCCCTGAACCAGCAATTTACCGAACTGGCAGCGCAGCAACAGGCCGCCCAGGAAAAACTCAGTGCCTTGCTGGGCGAGCACGCCAGCGCCGAACACTGGCAGCAGCAGTTGGAACAGGCCGTGGTGCAGTCACGCCAGAGCGAGGCCGACGCCAACCTACAGTTGCAGGACATCCGCAACCAGCTGATCCAACTGGCCGCCGACCTCAAGGCCCACCAGGAGCGCCAGCAATCCTTCGAAGCCGAACAGCACACCCTCGAGGCCCGTACCAACGAATGGCGCGCCCTGCACCCCGAACTGGATGACGAGGGCCTGGCGCGTCTGCTGGCTTTCGATGACGCGCACATCAGCGCGCTGCGCCAGCATCTGCACAGCAGCGAAAAAGCCGTCGAGCAAGCCAAGGTGTTGCTGCAAGAGCGCGAACAACGCCTCGCCGAACACCAGGCCCTGCACAACGGCAACCTGGACGCCGAACAACTCGATGGCGCCCTGGCCGCGCTCAATCAACAATTGGCCGAGGGCGAGAAACACTGCGCCGAACTGCGCGCGCGCCAGTCCGAAGACCAGCGTCGCCAGGACGCCAACAGTGCCCTGGCCGAGCAAATCACCAAGGCCTATGAAGAGTGGCAACGCTGGGCGCGCCTGAACGCGCTGATCGGCTCAGCCAGCGGCGACACCTTCCGCAAGATCGCCCAGGCCTACAACCTCGACCTGCTGGTGCACCACGCCAACGTGCAGCTGCGCCAACTGGTGCGCCGCTACCGCCTCAAGCGCGGCGGCAGCATGTTGGGCCTGCTGGTGATGGACACGGAAATGGGCGATGAACTGCGCTCGGTGCACTCGTTGTCCGGCGGCGAGACGTTCCTGGTGTCCCTGGCGCTGGCGTTGGGTCTGGCGTCGATGGCCTCAAGCACGTTGAAGATCGAGTCGCTGTTTATCGACGAAGGCTTCGGCAGCCTCGACCCCGAGTCCCTGCAATTGGCGATGGACGCCCTCGACGGGTTGCAGGCCCAGGGGCGCAAAGTGGCAGTGATCTCCCACGTGCAGGAAATGCACGAACGCATCCCGGTACAGATCCAGGTCAAGCGCCAGGGCAATGGCTTGAGCACCCTGGAGGTCAAGTGAGCGAGGCGCTGCTGTATTCGTTCCGGCGCTGCCCCTATGCCATGCGCGCACGCCTGGCGCTGCGCTACTCGGGGGTGGCGGTGCGGATTGTCGAGGTGAGCCTCAAGGCCAAACCGGCCGAGATGCTGGCGCTGTCGCCCAAAGGCACGGTGCCGGTGCTGGTGGTGGATGGCGAAGTGATCGACGAGAGCCTGGCGATCATGCGGTGGGCCTTGGCCCGGCACGACCCGGATAACTGGTTGTTGCAGGGAGATCCGGCGGTACTTGAGCTGATCGCCGAGAACGATTCGACGTTCAAACATCACTTGAATCGATACAAGTACGCCGAACGCTACCCCGAGCAGCCGATGGAACACTATCGAGCCGAAGGCGAGGTGTTCTTGCAGAAGCTTGAGGGGTTGCTGGCCCAACACGCCTATCTGCTGGCCGACCACCCTAGCCTGGCGGACATGGCGCTTGCGCCGTTTATACGGCAGTTTGCCCACGTGGACCGCGAATGGTTTGCCGGTACGCCGTACAAAGCGTTGCAACGCTGGTTGGAAGACTTCCTGCAATCCCCCCTGTTTATCGGCGTGATGGCGAAGGCTTAGCCTTCGATCAGGCTCAACAACCGCTCGCGGGCGATCTCCGGTTCGCCGTCCGACAACTGCACGGATGACAGGATCGGGGTGGAATAAAGGGCGAGGATAAGTGCGGCGAGTCGAAGTGCCATGCTGTCGATTCCATGAAAGAGGGCGTCAATATTTAAGCGTCAATTTTAACACATGGCAATACGCCACCACCTCATTTTTTTCTTTGACAGATACACAAACGCCAAACCACTCGAACGCGCGCTTACGTTCCAGTGGTTTGGCGTCTGCTTGTGTGCAGGGTCAATCAGCGCTCATTGCTGGGTCTTGTGATCCAGGGCGGCGTAGAAGTTGGCGCTTTGTTGCAGGTATTTCTGGGTGTAGGCACTGGTGCTGGATTTTGTGCCGCTGACTTCCACGCTGGCAGCGGCAGGCAGGGCCACGGTGGCGGAAACGGCGGAGGCGGCGATGACGGAGAAGAGATTCAAGTTCATGTCGGTAACCCTTGTATTCGTTTGGTTGGGTGGCCGGGGAAGGCCTTGGAACCCAACTTACGCCCGAGGGTTGAAGCTTAGAAATGCTTTGAAACAGTAGCCGCTATTAATACAATTAATACTAAGGGTCAGGCCCCGCACTGCGAGGCCTGTGGCTTATTGACGCACCAGAAACTTGAGGTCGCTGGGGGCATCGATCGGCAATTTCTGCACGGTTTTACCCAGCAGGCCGGTCTTGGGGTCACGCTCGACCACCACGATTTCGTTGCTCTTCTGGTTGGCGATCAGCAGGAACTTGCCGCTCGGATCGAGGCTGAACTCCCTCGGGTGGTCGCCTTCGACGCTGCGGCGCTGCAGCTCCTTGAGGTGGGCGGTGGCCGGGTCCACGCCAAATACGATGATCTGGTTGGCGGTGCCGCGATTGCTCACGTAGAGGAACTTGCCATCGCTGGAGGCGTGCAGTGCGGCGCCGGCCTTGTCGGACACCGGTTGCCCGGCGGCGTAGTCGACCAATTGGGTCTGGCGAAGCGTGCCGTCGGCGTAATCAAACACCGCGATCTGGGCGCTCATCTCGGTGGTCAGCCAGGCATGCTTGCCATCGGCGCTGAACAGCAGGTGGCGCGGGCCGCTGCCCGGTGGCAAGGGCACCGATGCCGGGTTGGCAGGGGTCAGCGGCAGTTCGTGATTGGCCTTGGGGTCGTAGCGGTAGGCGAAGACCTTGTCCGCGCCCAGGTCCTGCACAAACACGTACTTGCCATCCGGCGACGACACCACCGAATGCACATGGTTGGAGGCCTGGCGCTCGGGATTGACGCGACTGGCCGGGTGCCCGCTCAACTGCACCGGGGCCGACAGCTTGCCGGCAGCGTCCACCGGCAGGATTGCCAGGCTGCCGCCCGGATCTTCCACCACCGAATAATTGGCGACGAACAGGTAACGCCCATCCGCGGCGACGCTGGAATGGGTCGGCTCGTTGCCCAGGCTCTGCACCTGGTTGATCAGGGTGAGCTGATGACTCTTCGGGTCGATGCTGTAGCTGCTCACGCGACCGACCGGGTCTTGCTGGCCAGGGCCGTTCTCATTGACCACAAACAGATGCTTCTGGTCTTTCGAGACCGTCAGCCACGACGGGTTGGCGGCCTTCGCGGCCAGTACCGGCTTGCCTTGGAACTGACCGGTGCGGCTGTCGAATTGCAGGCGATAAATGCCTTCGCTGGAGCCGGCGGTGTAGCTGCCCACCAACAACTCATAGGTGTCAGCCGGTGCAGCCTGCACCGACATCGCGCCCACACTGCCGGCCATCAGCAGCGGCCAGAATTTACGCATCATCATGCTCGTCTTCCTCGTCGTTATTGTTGCCGGTGAAGGCGGCCATGCACACCAGGCGGTGCTCGCCCGAATCACCGGTGAGGGTCCAGCTTTGCAAGGCGTCATCAAAGGTCGCAGCCTCTATTTGCGCCAGGCTGAACGTCCAGCGTTTCTCGGCCCGACCGTCCATGCTCTTGATCAGCAGCTGTTGATCGTCGAGCGTGAAATCAAAGGCGTGCAGCCCATCGATTTCGAGCATGTCGCTGGTTTGGAGTTCAGTAAGCAGGGAGGCGGCAGTCATCAGGTTCATTCATCGCTGGAAAAAACGCTGATGATAGGCCAATCCGGCGATGCCGTCGTGCCGCGATAGCGGGCTACCGCACCGCGGCGGCCGGCGCTTGCCATTCTGGGGGCGAACTCCCCACAGAACGGAATCTCCTATGCCAGACACTTCAATCGCCCCGCCGACGGGGCCCCTGCAGTTCGCACACCGCAGCAACACCCCCGCCCTGGCGGTCTCCCAGCAGTTCGCCACACGCCCGACGTTGCGCCAGGTGGTCGAACTGCACCTGCACGAACGCCTGCAGGAACAGTTCCCATCGCTGCATCTGGATCTGTCCACCCTCAAGCTGGCCATCCCCAACCAACGGCGCGGCTGGGACCTCAGGCGCTTGACCGATGTGGTCCTCGAACACCTGGGCAATGGCACGGCCCTGAACCTGACCCAGGCGGTCGACCAGCGCCGCTGCTTCCTGTCCCAGCGCCCGCCCTCACGCTTGACCTTTGAGGCCAACGGCCCGCGCGAGCCGGACATGGCGGTGATCGAACGGCTGATCCTGGACCTGGCCTTCACCCTGCCCATCGCTTTTCAGCAAGCCCTGGCCACCTATTGGAACGGCGATGCCGACACGGGCACCAGCCGCTGGCAATGGCTCGGCGATCTGCTGGCGGATACCCTCAAAAGCAGCGCAAGTCTGCTGCCCGCCGGCACGCCGCGAGACATGCTGGACAGCCTGACCCGCCAGCCTGACCGGCGCGAACGCCAGGCGGGGCCCGGCGGCTTTGTGCATGCTTACTGCCTGGAAGCCTGTGTGACCCAGCAGGAACGCGAAGCTCGCCTGTTGAGCAGCGACCTGCTGTTGGTACAAGGCCACCAGGCCTTGCTGTGCCAGGCGTCGGGCAGCGTCGAGCCATTTGCTTCATTGGAGGCCTTCACCCAAGCCTGGGGCCAGCGCCTGAGCCAGCGGTTGCAGGTCGACAAGGTGGTGGTCAGGCGCTACGAGCCCGATGGCAATCTCTTCGATACCCAGGCCGCCCTGTTGCTCAACCAGCAACTGGACGACCTCGAAGCCATCGCCCTGCCCGCCACCGACGGCGTGCGCAGTCTGGAGCAGCGATTTGCCCAGGCGACGGACCCCAGCTCAGCCTTCATCGCTGCGCCGGCGCCCGACCCGACACATCAGGACGCCATCCACACGGCGCTGCCCGCCTGGCTGCAGACCGCCACTGCCCAGCAGCGCTTCGCCTATCGCCAGGGTCTGTTGGAACAGGCACACCTGCAGCGCCAACAGACCGGGGCGTCGTTCCTGGACGGGGTCGAGAGCCTGCCGGCCTTTGCCTCCCGCACCCTGCGCGAGCAGATGCGCCGCGACCACCCCGGCTCCACCGTGGACCCGGACAACCTGCGGCTGACCTTCCACGTCCCGGTGGGTGACTTGCACGGCGGCTACCTGGCACCGGTGACCCTGGGCCTGACCGAGCTGGCCATCAAGAACCTCGCCGCCGCGCCTCCCGGCCGCATGACCTTGCAGGACACATCCGGGGCCGCCCTCCCGGCCTGGCTGACCGAGGACTACATCCTCGGGGAAAAAGGCCTGTTCCACAGCACGCCCGGCCTGATCCGCCAAGTGGATATCGGCCGGGACTACCCGCAACAGCTGCGGGGCCTGCTGCTGGGCGACACCCCACAGGTACGCCGGCGTGAGATGCTGTTCGGCCAGGCGCTGACGGTGCAACTGCCGCGCCAGGCCCTGGAACTGGCGATTCGCGGGCAACAGGGCTTCAGCTTCCTGGGTTATCGCTACGTCAAGGCCGTGCTGCACGCCAGCACGGCGGGGCGCGTGGTCGATACCCTCGACATCGTGATGCGCCCGCTGGCCTTCGCCCGCAAGCCCGCTGCCGTGCCGGATATCGTCGGCAATATGTTTATCGTCGAGGCCCGTGACATCGACGCCGGGCCGTGCATTCTCTACCGCCCGCTGTACTCAGACGCGTTTCAGCAATTCGCCAGCCGCGCGGCCCTGTTCGACGCCATCGCCCAACCCGGTGCGCTGCAAGACAGCGTGCTGGCCTGGATGACCGACAAGGCCCGGCCGATCTACAGCCACGATGGCTTCCGCAGCCCGCATATCCTGCGCTTCGGCCAGGGCGACGACACGGTACAGTGGCCAGCACCGCCGCCTGCACAGTTGGCACATGACGCCAATGGCGACGAGGTCCAGGGTTCCCTGGCCCAATGCCTGGCCACCGGCAACCTGACCCAGTATCTCTACGGCAGCAACGCCCGGGCGCTGGTGGACCTGGCGGACCGCGACTCGGTGTCCAATGCCGAAAGCCGTTGGGCGGTGTTGCTCGAAGGGGGCTGGTTGTTGTTCAACGCCCTGCTGATGCCGCTGCTGCGCGGGCCGGCGATGGTCGCCGGCTGGATGGTGCAACTGGCGGTCAGCCTCCAGCACGATATGGCCGCCCTGCAAGGCGACGATGCCGCCGCCCGCGAGCTGGCCTGGGTCGACGTGCTGCTCAATATCGGCCTGATCCTGCTGCACATGGGCACCCGGCAACACCCGACCATCGAGTTACCCTCGGAGCCCGCCTTGCCGGCCACCCTCGCGGCCCTACAGCGCCCCACAGGCCTTGCGCCACACCCGACCACACCGGTGGAACTGGGGCCGGTGGGCCTGCCCGCGGAGCCGCCGGCCGGCGACCGGACCCTGGTCGACTTCATTCACTCCAACGCCCGCGACGCCAGCCGTCGACGACTGCTCGATGCCCTGCGCGAGCTGCGGGTGCCATGGCCGGTGCCGGCGCCCGAGCCGCTGGAAGTCGGCATGTTCAAAGGGCTGTACCGCATCGACCAGCAATGGCATGCCTCGGTGGCAGGCCTGCTGTTTCGGGTCGCCATCGTGCCGGAATTCGGCGAAGTGACGCTGATCCACCCGCAAAAACCGCAACATCCGGGGTTTGCACTGGCACGCAATGCCCGTGGCCAATGGGGCCTGGACCTGGGCCTGAAACTGCGCGGTGGCGGGCCGAAAAACCGGCTCAAGGCCAAGCTGGCGCAGATCGACCAGCAGCGCACCCAAGTGTCGGATGAAATCAATCGCATCAGTGATGAGGTCAGCAGCCTGATCAAACGCCTGCAGCCTATCGACCAGGTGCTGGATGCCGCCCGCCTGAAGTTCGAGCAGGCCCACAATGCCTTGGGCCTGGCCCGCAACCGCTTGCGCGGCGCACCTGACGACCCGACGCGGGTGGCCGAGCACCTGGCCAGCGTCGCTCAGCGCTCTCGGGCCAGGGCCGGCTTCCAGGCATTTCAGGAGCGCTTCGACGTGGCCGCCGCCGAGTTGCTGCAACAACGGCGCACGTTGATTGAGGCCTACGCCCGGATGAAGGCGGTGGACAGCCACTTTGACTACGAAGGGCTGTGCGTGGAGCAATACCAGTCGATCCTGGCCACCGATGAAATTCGTGTCAGCCAGTTGTCGTCCCTGTACCTGGCGACGTTCATGTCCGAGCAGGGTGAGTCGCTGATCGACCTGCAAAGCCGCGCCCAGGACGCGGGGGCAATCCGCTATGTCAAAGACCTGCTGGAAACCAACTTCGCCGTGTCCGAGCGCCATGCCCAGGCAATGATCGCCATCGAGGACACCCTGGAGGCGATGGCCACACGCTTGAAAACCGGCGCGGCCCAGCGCCTGAACTACCTCAACGGGCATCCCAAGCGCCGGTTCTACAACCGCCTCAATGCCACCCTCGAATCCCTGGATGTACTGACCGAGTTGAGCATCGACCAGACGATCCCGGCCACAACGCCCCAGGAGCAGTATTTCCTGGCCCGCCATGAGCACCTGCAATCCTCCCTGTCTTCCCTGGAAGACTCACACCTGGACCTGCTGACCACCGAGGGTTTCACCCCGACCGAGCGCAAGGAGGTGCTGGCCAACCTGGTCAGGCATTACAACCGGCGCTTGCAGATTTACCAGAGCCTGCTGGAGCTCGACTCGCCCCTGGTGCACCCGCGGCATATGCCGCTGTTGATCGAGCGCTTGTACACCGCGCGCGACAGCGCCGAGGCCGACCTGGCCGCGCTGCTGCGCGAAGATGAATTCCTGCCGCCGCAACCGGGCGCCTTCAAACCGGTGCGATCCCCGTCAAGAACCAAACGCGTATTCAAGTCACGGGACAAAGGCGCCTTGGTCGGTGAACTGGAGCCGGCACAAAGTGACCAGCCCTTCCCTACCATCGTGACCCGCAACCCCATTACCCAGCAGGTCAGCGGGCGCTTCATGGAGCACCCCAACGAGGGGTGGGTGGAGATTATCGAGGCCAGGCCCAGCCGCCCCGTCGAGCCACCCCAGGCCCCCGCGCTGTCCACGCTGCGCAGCCAGGCGCAACGGTTGCTGGAAGAAGTGCCGGCCATCGAGCGCTCTATCGAGTTCCAGAAGAAGAAACTCGGCGACCCGACGCGTCGAGATGATCTCAACCCGCGTGACTGGCACGACATGCTCGCGCACCAGGCCGAGCGCCTCGACAGCGTCGCCGTCGAGTTGTCCAGCCACACGGCCGATAAGCCGGACGTGCTCCAGACCGTCGAGCGCCTGCGCCTGCGCGCCGACGAGTTGCGCAGCCAAGGCCGCCAGCATTGCATCGAGGGCTACAAGGCTCAACGCCCGCGCCAGGAAAACATCGAGTTCCTGCGGGCCCATGCCGCGATCGATATCGGCCTGGTCCACGGCCCGCAACGCACCGCCGCCAAGGACTATGTGTCGGAGTTCGCCGTGCGCGAGAAGAACCGTCTCACGGTGCTGTGGTATGCCCACTTTCACTACAGCCAGGCCGACAGCCCGCCGGGCGCTTATACGGCGGCGCATCTCAAGCGTCCCGAACAGCGCTTTGTCACCCTCAAGGACCTGATCGCCCAGGCCGGGGCAGACAACCGAAGCATCGTGCGCGACCTGTACAACCCGATCACCGCACCGCTGGATCAGCGCCTGTTCCTAAGCCTGCTGCCCAGCTGAAATCCCGCCATGAACGGCATCGCTTTGCCAAAAAGGATGTTTATGCAAGCCCCTCATTCTATTGCCCACGCCGTCAGCGCTCGCTTCGCTGATCGACCGACACTGGACAGCGTGATTCGCCAGCAACTCGCCACGGCCATCGGCGCCGGATACCCCAGCCTGAGCCTGGACCTCAGCCGCACACGCCTGGCCAGGCCACAACGCCGAGGCTGGCTGCTGCAGCCCTTTATGCAGGTGGTCCACGACGCCCTGGCCAGTGGTGTGGCGTTGGACTTCAGCGACGTGAACGGCTCGCCCTGGTACCTCTCGGACGAGCCCCCCAAGCGCCTGAAGTTGCCCGGTGTGACCGGGGAAAAACTCGATATGCAGGTCATCGCGACGCTGGTCGACGAACTGCCACGCATCCTGCCCATCGCCCTGCAAAATGCGCTGACCGAATACTGGGATAGCGGCCCCTGGCGCTGGCTGGCTGGCGTATTGAGAGACGCCCTGCGCATCAGTGCCCTGAGCCAGGCCAGTCTGGACCCACCCGCCAGGGAGACCCTCGAGCAGTTGCTCGAGAGGCCGGACCGCGAGGCACGCATCGCACGTCATGGGGCGAATGCCGTGATTGCGTACAGCCTGGAAGCCACACTCACAACCGCCGAACGCAGCGTGACCCTGATCGGGCCGCAGTTGGCTCTGGTCCGCGCCTTCAACGGCAAGGTTTCGGTGCTGTTGTGCAGCCCGGAACACTCCGTCGAGACGTTCGAGAGCATGGACGCACTGATCCAGGCCTACGGCCAACAATTGAGCCGCCGGTACCAGGTCGATGACATCTTGATTCAACGCTACGAGCCCGACGGCGATCCCTTCGAGCACCAAGCGTCGATGATCCTCAATCGCCAACTCGAAGACCTGGGCAGCCTGCGCCTGCCCACCGGCCAGCCCTTCAGCACCTGGCAGGCGCTGTACGCCGACATCACCGACCCGGGGCATTTTTTGCGCGATGCGCCGGCCGCCCCAGCGCGAACCCTGGACAGCTTGCGCCAGCACCTGCCGACCTGGCTGCGCGACGCCAGTTCCGACGACCAGGCCACGTACAGGCGCTATACCCTGGCGCTCGCCGGGGCCAAACGGCGGGCTGCGGGGCGTAACGCGTTCAGTGACATCGATGACCTGCGTACCTACACCGTCAACGCGCTGTTGCAAGCCTTGCAGCAGGATGCCGTGACCTTGGGCATGTCGGCGCTCATTCCGCCCTCGGTCGCCGCCCTGCATCCCGATGACCTGCAACTGAGCTTCGCCATCGCCGCCGGCTATCCGGGTACCGCCGGGATCATCCGGCATGAACGCATGAGCCTGACCGACCTGGCCATCGACAACGTGTCCAGCCGCCCCAGCGGCAGCGTGACCCTCACCCACCGGCTCGGCTTGCCCCTACCGGCCTGGCTGACCGCCGACTACCTGATGGGTGCCGACGGCCCGGTGGCACGCGCGGACATCGGCCAGTACTACCCGCGCCTGCTGGAAACACATCTGCTTGGCGAAAGCGCCGAGGCACGCCAGCGTGAAACCCTGTTCGCCGAACAACAGGCCGTGCAGTTGCCCTTGCTGGCCCTGGAACTGAACCTCAAGCAGCAAGCGGGCCTGAGCGCCACGGGTGCGCGCCTGGTAGCGGCACTGATGGAGCCTGATGCTGCCAACCACAGGGCCGACCAACGGCCCGTGGTGATCCGCCACCTGGCGCTGCTGCGGACGCCCGGCGCCCAACCGGACACGGTCACCGCGATGTACTTGATCGAGGCCGAAGACATCCGCGTCGGCCCCCATGTGTTGTACCGCCCGCTGTATGCCGAGGCACTCCAGGAATTTGCCAGCCGCGAGGCCCTATTCGAGGCCATCGCGGAGAGCGGCCCCTTGCAGGACAGCGTGTTGACCTGGCTGAGTGACAAAGCCCGGCCCATCTACGCCAATGGCGGGTTCCGCGAGCCCCACTCGCTGCGCTTTGGCCAGGGCGACGAATTCGCCCCCTTGAGTAAACCGGCGCCGGCCACGCTGTCCGTCGATGGTATCAATGACGAGCTGCAACAATGCCGGGTGACCGGGCGCCTGATGAGCTACTTGTACAGCGACCACGCGCGGGCCCTGGTGGAGCAGGCCAATCGTGAATCGGTGTCCAACAGCGAAGGCCGCTGGCAGGTGCTGCGCGAAGGCAGCAGCTTGTTGTTCGGTAACCTGTTGCTGCCACTGCTGCGTGGGCCGGCCATGCTGACCGGCTGGCTGTGGGGCCTGATGGCCAGCCTGGACCAGGACATCCCGGCGCTGGCCTCCCAAGACCCGCAAACCCGAGAGCTGGCGACCGTCGACCTGCTGCTCAACCTCGGCTTGCTGTTGCTTGAGGCCGTTCCCGTGGTGATCGCCGCACCCTCTGCGCTGGAGGTAGGCCTCAAGGACGAAGCATTGCCCGAGCCCCTGGCCCCGTGGATCGCCGAGGAGTGGCCGCTGCCGCCACCGCCCAGGATCCGTGAAGGCGCTGTCATCCTGCCGGGCGCGCCAGCGCAGACGGGCAAAACTCTACTGGACTTGAGTTTTACCCAGGCACGCCAGCGTCTGACCACGATCCAGCGCAGCCGCCTGACCAGCTTCCGCGCGCATCGCCCGACGCCCCTGCCCCAACCGGTATTGAACGGGCCACGTCGCGGGCTCTACCTGGTGGAGAACACCTGGCATGCCCTGGTGGAGGACGAGTGGCTGCAGGTGGCCCTGGAGCCGGAGGGCGATATCCGCGTGGTGATGCCTGGCGACGCGACGCACCACGGCCCCTACTTGCGCAGCGAGAGCGACGGGACCTGGTCGGTCGACATGCGGCTGCGCCTGCGTGGCGGCATGCCGCCCAAGCGGATTGCCGCCGAACGCCAGCGCCAGGCGCAGCGCATCAGCGAACTCAAGCTCAGCTTCGAACAGTTCATCCAGGGCCAGGCGGCCCAGCAGAGTCGGATCGACATTATCCTGGGGGTGATGACCAGAACCGACGAGGACCCACGCTTCAGCGAAACGCAACGGGCCGACAGTCGCCAACGCTTCGATACGGCGCTGCAGGAACAGACGCAGGCCTACCAGCAACAGCTGGACAGCCTGCAAGAGCGCAGCGCGCTGGGGATTGCCTTGCCGCCCCAGGCGGTGGCGAGCTTATTGGAAAATATCGTCAACAACGCGCGCAAACATGTGGTGGTGGCCGAAAAAGACCGTACAGCGCTTTACCACAACAACAGTCGCTTCACCGTCAAGGGCGCACGCCTGGCCGAAGCGGTACTGACCGACTTCGCGGCTTACCGCGAGTTCATCCGCGCAATGACTGCCATCAATGAACGCTCGGCCCATTGGCTCGAACGGCGTGACCGCTATCTCGACCAGCTGTTCAGCCTCGGCGACGCCGGGGCTGAATACTACAAGCGCCTGACCTGGGAACGCCCGCAGGAAATCAGTGCCTTGGCCGTCAAGGCCCTGCTGATGCGCAACTATGAACTGATGACCCATAAACACCCTGATCATCCCTTGGTG
Source organism: Pseudomonas sp. B14(2022) (assembly GCF_012030485.1). Lineage (NCBI taxonomy): Bacteria > Pseudomonadati > Pseudomonadota > Gammaproteobacteria > Pseudomonadales > Pseudomonadaceae > Pseudomonas > Pseudomonas sp. B14(2022). The sequence continues at coordinate 172,359 of NZ_JAAUVM010000008.1, read as the reverse complement.
AGTGTACTGATCGATATCCTCGATCCGCTTCAGGAGCACTTGCGTACCCACAGTGACCTGAACGACCTGGAACTGTCGGCAGAGGAACGCATCAACGTGCTGGAAAGCCTGGTGGAGCACTATGGGCGAGGCCTGGACTCATTGCAGGGGGTTGGCATCGTCAACGCCGATGAGCTCGACGGCGACTATTTCCCCAAGCTGGTCACGCTGGTGAGGGAGCTGTATCAGGAGGCGGCCAGGCAGTTGGCCAGCGAAATCAAGCCGATTGCCCGGCCCCCCCGGCGCCCGAATCGGCGCAGCCCGACGGCCGTGGGCCGACCGCAGAAAAAAGTCATACGCACGCCCAAAAAAGGCACCTTTATCGGCGAAGTCAAACCCCTGGGTACCCTGGAAACCGTCGAGGTTCGCTCGGAAGTCACCGGCGAGGTGCTGGGTACTTATGCGCAACGAGGCGAACAATGGATCGAGTTCAAGGAATCGGTACTGCCGACAGCCGCACCGGCTCCCCGCAGCCTGAGCCTGGTCAAGGGTGAAGCCCGCAAGCTGCTGGCCATGCTGGAAGAACACCTCAAGCGCGGCGATCAATACATGAAAATCTCCAGGCACCCGGAAGAGGTCCAGGAGGTGCTGCAACATGAGTCGGTACGCTACGACAAATTGGCCAACGAACTGTACCGGGCCATCCAGGCCCAACCAGCCGAAGCCCGTACGCCCGCAGACCAGACGCTGGAGCGCGACATGCGCCAGGCCGCGGTGCGCCTGAATGAGCGTGGCCTGGCGCTACGCATTCAGCTGTGCCTCGAATTACCTCCCACCCACGGCAACCTGGAATTCCTGATCGAACAAAAGCGCGCGAACATGGCGCTGCTGGGCGAGCGTATCCAGCTCAGCGGCGACCGGCGGGACTTTGTCCAGGAATACGCGGTCAACGACCAGGGTGGCTACCCCTTGTGGTACGCCCATTTCCATTACCCGGCGGCTGACACGCCCAAGCAGAACTACACCGCCGCGCACCTGAAAATCCGCGAGCAACGCCGGGTGAGCTACTACTCGCAGCTGGCCAGGGCCCAAAGCCCCCAGGCGGTGGTGGATGTGCATCGCGGGTTGATCGGCAAGGCGCTGGCGGAGCGTTGGTTCCTGCCGCTGGCCTCCTGAAAAACTGTGGCGAGCCCGCTTGCAGTGCCAAGCGGGCTTTCTGTGGCGAGCGGGCATGGAGATTGTTTTTTACCCAGGCTTTAGTGGGCAAACAACGAGTTGCCCTTCTGCCCCGCCAGCTTCTCGGGCTTGATCAGGAAACGCGCGAGTGCCGGCAGCAGCCACAGTGCACCGAACATGTTCCACAGCAGCATGAAGGTCAGCATCAGACCCATGTCGGCCTGGAACTTGATGGCCGAGAAGATCCAGGTGCACACGCCGATGGCCAGGCACAAACCGGTGAACAGCACCGCTTTACCGGTGGACTTGAGCGTCTGGTAATAGGCTTCCTGCAACGGCAAACCTGCCCGCAGGAAGCTTTCCAGGCGGCTGTAGATGTAGATGCCGTAGTCCACGCCGATCCCCACGCCCAGGGCCACCACCGGCAAGGTCGCGACCTTGACGCCGATGCCCATGAACGCCATCAGCGCGTTGCCCAGCACCGAGGTCAGCACCAGCGGCAGCACGATGCACAGGGTCGCTGCCCAGGAACGGAAGGTGATCATGCACATGGTCGCCACGCACAGGTACACCAGGATCAGGATGGTCAGTTCCGACTCCTTGATCACCTCGTTGGTGGCCGCCTCGATCCCGGCGTTACCGGCGGCGAGGATGAATTCCAGGCCGTCCTTGTTGTTCTCCTTGGCGAAGTCCTGCACCGCATGCACCGCGCGGTCGAGGGTTTCGGCCTTGTGGTCGTTGAGGAACACCAGCACCGGCGCCAGTGAGCAATTGTTGTTGTACAGGCCATCGGCACGGGCGATGGAGTTGTTCAGCACGTCGGGGTTACGCGACAGGGTTTCCCACTTGAGGTTGCCCTCGTTCATGCCCTTGATCATCTGCTTGGACACGGTCACCAGCGAGATCGCCGACTGCACGCCTTCGGTGTTCTGCATTTTCCACATCAACTGGTCGATGGGCGCCATGGCTTCATAGCGCGAGCAGCCTTCGGCCTTGGTCTTGACCATCACCACCAGCACGTCGGAACTGGTGGAGTAGTTGCTGATGATGAAGTTGTTGTCTTTGTTGTAGCGCGAGTCGGGACGCAGTTCCGGGGCGCCCTGGTCGAGGTCGCCGATCTTCAGGTTCTGGCTGTACCAGAGGCCGCCGCCAAACGCCACCAGCGCCAGCAACACCGACACCGGCGCCACTTTGGCGCTGGCGAACTTCGACAGCAGGCGCCAGAACGGGTGTTCGCGGTGCGCGTCCTTCTTGCTGCGGGCGATGGCACGCTTGCTGATGCCCGCATAGGAAATCGCCACCGGCAGCAGGATCAGGTTGGTGAACACGATCACCGCCACGCCGATGGACGCGCCAATGGCCAGTTCGCGGATTACGCCGATATCGATGATCAGCAGCGTGATAAAGCCCACGGCGTCCGCGAGGATCGCGATCATCCCTGGCAGGAACAGTTGCCGGAAAGTCCGCCGCGCGGCGGTCAGCGCGTTGTCTGCCTCGCTGGATTGCAGGGCGATACCGTTGATCTTCTGCACCCCGTGGGAAATCCCGATGGCGAAGATCAGGAACGGCACCAGCATCGAATACGGATCCAGCCCGAAGCCGAAGAAGTGCATCAGGCCGAGTTGCCAGACCACCGCCACCAGTGTGGTGCTCAACACCGCAATGGTGCTGCGCAGGCAGTTGGTGAACCACAGCAATAGAACCAGGGTGATCACGAACGCAACGCCGAAGAACAGCACAACCATCACCAGGCCGTCGATCAGGTCGCCGACCTTCTTGGCGAAGCCGACGATGTGGATCTTGACGTTGGGGTTCTGGGCTTCGAACTTGTCGCGGATCTTGTCTTCGAGTTCATGGGAAAACTTGCGGTAATCCAGGGCCAGCAACTTACCCTGGTCCTGCGGGTCCGGGTAGGACTCCAGCAGCGGGATGTCGACGATACTCGACTTGAAATCGTTGGCCACCAGGCGCCCGACCTGGCCGGACTTGAGCACGTTGTTGCGCAGTTGATCGAGGCTTTGCGGCGAGCCGTTGTAGCTCTGCGGGATCACTTCACCGCCGGCAAAGCCTTCTTCGGTCACTTCGGTCCAGCGTACGCTGGGGCTCCACAGCGACTTGAGGCCCGAACGATCGACGCCGGAGATGTAGAACACCTCGTCGTTGATCTGCCTTAGGGTCTCCATGTATGACTGAGTGAAGATGTCACCGTCCTTGGCCTCCACCGAGATACGCACCGTGTTGCCCAGGTTGGCGAGGTCGTTGCGGTGTTCCATCATCTTTTCGATGAAGGGGTGCTTGAGCGGGATCATCTTTTCAAAGCTGGTGGACGGGCGAATCAACGTCGCCTGCCAGAACAGGAAAATGCTCACCAACAGGCAGATCACGATGACTGCCGGGCGGTTGTTGAAGATCAGGCGCTCAAGAAAGGTCGCTTTATCGTTGTGATGACTGCTCATGCGTTCCCCGCCTTCTTATTGTTGTGTCGGTTCGGCGCCAGTGGGTGTGGCGACGCGAACACCACCCTGCCCGACCAGAATCAAGTTGCCATTGCCTGCCGCCGTGACGGCCGACAACGAAATGCGGTCCGGGCGATTGAACACGCTGAAGGTCTGGCCGTCGTCATGGCTGACCACCACGCTGCCGCCATTGCCGACGACAACGATGGCGCCGTCCTCGAGCAACGTCGCCCCCGACAAACCGAACTCCAATGCGCCGCGTGCGGCATTCAGTTCGACCTGTTCCCAGGTGCTGCCGAAATCCGTGGAACGGTAAAGGTTGCCGCGCAAGCCGTAGGCCAGCAGGGTTTGAGGTTGTGCGGTGCTGATCACGCCAAACAGCGAGCCCTCGTACGGGCCTTCGAGTTTTTCCCAGGTCTGGCCGTCGTCGCTGGAGCGGAACATGCTGCCCTGCTCGCCGACGATAAACAGGCCGGCGTCCTTGATCCGGGCAATAGCGTTGAGGTGGAACTGGTCTTCATTGTCGAGGCGGTCGCTGACGTCGTTCCAGGTCTTGCCGCCGTCGGTGGTCTCGATCAGCGCCCCGTAGGCGCCCACGGCCAGGCCGTGGCTGGCGTCGTTGAACCAGATGTCGAGCAGCGGGGATTCACGCTTGAGGTCCTGGTATTGCTGGGTCCAGGTGGCGCCGCCGTCGGTACTGGCGAGGATTTGCGCATCATGGCCAACCGCCCAGCCCTGCTTGTCATCGACGAAATACACCGCCGTGAGCAACTGCTGGGTGGGGACTTTGGCTTGGGTCCAGGTGTTGCCCTGGTCATCGGAATAGAGGATGTGCCCGCGATCACCGACCGCCACCAGGCGCTTGCCGGCGTGGACGACATCGATCATCAGGCCTTTGGCGGCCTTGGGGGATTCAATCGCAAAAGGGGTATCGCTGGCGGCCTGGACGACAGTCGGCAACGCGACAGTCCCAAACAGCGAGAGCGCTGCGGCCAGCAACGCAACCCTGCGTGCGGCGCGTGGGCGGCAAACAACCCAACCCATGACAGGCTCACTCATAGACCTTTCTCCCATTTATTATTGTTAGGTCGTCTCGCCTTCCCGGGCCCTGAAACCTGCAATCTAGAGCGCCTGGAGGAAGCAGGGGCCATCCTATCGGGCTTTCGAATCGTCTGACAATCGGTGCTACGTTATCTTTTGTTAACTGACGGCGTTTGGCCATGCCTGAATAGGAGGGTATTAGCCAGGCTGATTAATGAATTTTTATTCCATCTATTGAATTATTTGAATTTTTATTCCATTAATAACCCTCCTGAAAACAATAATCCAAAGGACCACGGCTATGCGTGAACTCGGAATCGGCTTGATCGGCACAGGCTTCATGGGCCGCGCCCACGCCCTGGCATTCAACAATGCCCGGGCGGTATTTGAACTGCCGGTACACCTCAAGCTGGCCGCCCTGGCCGATGCCGACACCGAGCGCGCCCAGCGCTGTGCCACGGCCTGGGGGTTTGCCCAGGCCCACGGCGACTGGCAGGCGCTGATCGACGACCCCGCCGTGGATGTGGTGGCCATCACCACGCCGAACCACCTGCACTTTCCCATGGCGATGGCGGCCATTGCAGCGGGCAAGGCGGTGTACTGCGAAAAACCCCTGGCGGTCAGTCTGGAGCAGGCCGATGCCATGCGCCAAGCCGCCCGCAAAGCCGGGGTGGTGACGCGGGTCGGCTACAACTACCAGCACAACCCGATGATCGGCCTGGCGCGGCAACTGATTGCCGAGGGTGACCTCGGCGACATCATCAGCTTCCAGGGCGAGTTCAGTGAAGACTTCATGGCCGACCCGGCGTCACCGTGGTCGTGGCGTTGTGAAGTGGGGCACGCCGGTGGCGCCCTGGCGGACCTGGGCAGCCACTTGCTGTCGATGGCGCGTTACCTGGTGGGCGATGTGACCGGCGTATGCGCCGACACCCAGACCGTCCACGCCCAACGCCCGGCCGTCAACGGCAGCGCCGAGCAGAAAGCCATCGCCGTGGATGACCAGGTGCACGCCCTGCTGCGCTTCGCCAACGGTGCGCGCGGTACGGTGAGCAGCAGTTGGCTCAAGCATGGTTACAAGAACCACCTGAGTTTCGAGATCAGCGGCACCAAGGGCACGTTGGCGTTCGATCAGGAGCGCTTGAATGAACTGCGCCTGTGCCGTGCCGGCCAGGACGGTTTCCAGCGTTTGCTGGCCGGCCCTGCCCTGCCCGGCTACGCGGCGTTCAGCCCGGCGGCGGGGCATCAGTTGGGGTACAACGAGCTGAAGACCCTGGAGGTGCAGGAGTTGATCATGGCCGTGACCGGCCAGGGCGCGGATGGCACCGACTTTGAAGCCGCGTGGGAGGTGGAGCGGTTGGCGACGGCGATTCGTGTGGCTGCCCAGGAAGAACGCTGGGTCAACGTGAACTCGCTCTGAAAATGTAGGAGGGAGGCCCCACTACCTCTGTGGCGAGCGGGCTTGTCCCGCGTTGCCGTGCGAAGCGCCCCTGATGAAGACGAATGCGGTGTATCAGGCACTCCACTGCGGCTGGTTTTGGGGCTGCTCCGCAGCCCAACGCGGGACAAGCCCGCTCGCCACAGGGAGATTTGTCAGGGTCTGAAAAGTTGTGTAGATACCCATGCCGCCGATGGCGGAGCGTCAACCATCTACACAACGTTGTAGCAGCCAACGGTAACCACGATGCGAAGCGAGCCGCTCTTGATCTTGCTTTTGATCTTGATCTCAGGCGCCCCGTTAACCACGCTGGCCGGAATCCGATAGTGATTTGGGGGGTAAACCGGCAGGGATGCCGGTTTAGCCGCCCCGCGCCATGGATGGCGCGGGGCGGCGGCCCCCCAAATCACTGTCGGATTACGGGCACACCGAGCCTAGGCGAGGTGCCGAGTGGTGGGGCGAAGCGTTTTTGGTTACTTTTGGCGCTCTTCCAAAAGTGACCCGCTGTAAGAGCGGAACCCTAGGTGGCCGTTACCGCAGCAACGGATATGTACTCATTCCAACCCCAGCACATGGTCGGCCCAGAGGCCGCCATCGGGAGCAAGCCCCCTCCCACATTTAGATCGCGTACACACATTTAAATCAGCGCAAGGCTCGACGCAGCACTTTGCCCACTGTCGTTTTAGGCAACTCGGTAGTGCGAAACTCCACATACCTGGGCACCTTGTAACCCGTCAGGTATTCCCGGCAATGGGCGAGGATCTGCTCCTGGGTCAGGTTCGGGTCCTTGCGCACCACGATGATCTTGACCTTTTCCCCCGTCACGCCATCTTCCACCCCAATGGCCGCCACTTCACCGACGCCCGGGTGCAGCGCCACCACGTCTTCGATTTCATTGGGGTACACGTTGAAGCCCGAGACCAGGATCATGTCTTTCTTGCGGTCTACCAGGCGGATAAAGCCGCGTTCATCCATCACGCCGATGTCACCGGTCGACAACCAGCCTTCAGCGTCGAGCACTTCGGCGGTTTCCTTCGGCCGCTTCCAATAGCCCTGCATCACCTGCGGGCCGCGCACTTGCAGTTCGCCCTGCTCGCCGATATCGGCCAGTTCGCCGTCTTCCCGCATAAACCGCACCCAGGTCGACGGCAGCGGGACGCCGATGCTGCCGGTGAATTCCATCTCGCGCATGCGCGCAATGTCGATCGGGCTGATGCTCACCACCGGCGAGCATTCGGTGAGGCCGTAGCCTTCGATGATCGGCAGCCCGGTGACTTCCTTCCAGCGCTTGGCCACCGCCGTGTGCGTGGCCATGCCGCCGGCAATCACCATGCGCAGGTCGGAGAAGTCCCGCGCACAGAACTCTTTGTTCTCCAGCAGGCCGTTGAACAGCGTATTGACCCCGGCGATGCCATTGAAGCGCTCCTTGCGCAGGATCATCTGCACCCGCTTCACATCCCTGGGGTTGGCGATGAGTATGTTCCGCCCACCCAGGCACATGAACATCAGGCAATTCACCGTCAGCGAAAAGATGTGGTACAGCGGCAGCAGGGTGACGTTGGTTTCCTGTTTGTCCTGGTCCAGCTGGTCGCCGACCCAGGCCTTGGCCTGCAACAGGTTGGCGATGATGTTGCGATGGCTGAGCATCACGCCCTTGGCGTCCCCCGTGGTGCCGCCGGTGTATTGCAGGAAGGCCAGGTCGTCGAGGTGCATGTCCACCGGGAAGTGGTTGAGCGCGCGGCCCTGTTTCAGCACCTGGTTGAAACGCACCGAGCCCCTCAGGTTGAAGGCCGGCACCTGCTTTTGCACGCGGCGCAGGATGAAGTTCATCGCCGCGCCCTTGAAGGTGCCAAGCAAGTCGCCAATGGCGGCCACCACCACGCGCTTGACGCTGCTGCCGGCAATGACTTTTTCCAGGGTGTGGGCGAAGTTTTCGAAGATCACCACGGTTTCGGCGCCGCTGTCCTTGAGCAGATGCTTGAGCTCGTGGGAGGTGTACAACGGGTTGACGTTGACCACCACCGCGCCGGCCAGGATGGTGCCCAGCAGGCAGATCGGGTACTGCAAGCAGTTGGGCATCATCAGCGCCACGCGGTCGCCCTTCTTCACCCCCTGGCCCTGCAGCCAGGCGGCAAACGCAATGCCTTGCACCTGCCAGTCGGCGTAGGTCATTTCGGTGCCGATGCTGACGTAAGCCACCCGCTCGCGAAATTTCTCCAGATGCTCCAGGAACACCTCGCGCAGCGACGGGTAGTCCTCGATAGCGGCATCGATGTCTGCCGGGACGCCGGGCAGGTAAGCGTTCAACCACACCCGTTCGGCGTGTTCCAGGCTGATAGCGTTCATGGCAGTCTCCTTGTTGTTGTTTTTGTTGGCGTTACTTTTCGACGATGGCGGTAATGCCCAGCCCGCCCGCCGCGCAGATGGATATCAGGCCGCGACCGCCGCCCCGCTCGTGAATGGCCTTGGCCAGCGCCGCCAATTGCCGGCCACCGGTGGCGGCAAACGGGTGACCGCAGCCGAGGGAGCCGCCGTTGACGTTCATTTTGGCGCGATCGATGGCCCCCAGTGGCGCGTCCAGGCCGAGCCGTTCGCGGCAGTAATCGGCGTCTTCCCAGGCCTTGAGCGTGCACAGCACCTGGGCGGCAAACGCTTCGTGGATCTCGAAGAAATCGAAGTCGGCGAAACTCAGCCCTTCGCGCTTGAGCATGCGCGGTACGGCGTAGGCCGGCGCCATCAGCAGGCCTTCGCTGCCGTCGACAAAATTCACCGCCGCTGTCTCGCCCGTGCGCAGGTAGGCCAACACCGGCCAGCCATTGGCGGTCGCCCACTCTTCGCTGGCCAACAGCACCACCGAGGCGCCATCCGTCAGTGGCGTGGAGTTGCCCGCCGTGAGGGTGCCGTTCTGGCGATCGTAGGCCGGGGACAGCCCGGCGAGTTTCTCCAGGCTGGCGTCGGCGCGCAGGTTGTTGTCCCGCACCAGGCCGCGATGGGGGCTGATCAGGTCGTCGAAGAAACCGCGCTGATAAGCGGCATCCAGGCGCTGGTGGCTGGTGAGGGTCAGCTCATCCTGGGCCAGGCGCTTGATCTGCCAGCGCTGGGCCATTGCCTCGCAATGCTCGCCCATGGACAAGCCGGTGCGCGGCTCGCCATTGCGAGGCAACAGCGGCTTGAACAACATCGACGGACGCACCTTCAGCAGCGCCTTCAACTTATCGCCCATGCCCTTGGCGCGGTTGGCCGCGAGCAAGGTGTGGCGCAGGGACTCATTGATGCCGATGGGCGCGTCGGAGGTGGTGTCGGCGCCACCGGCGATGCCCACCTCGATCTGGCCGAGGGCGATTTTGTTCGCCACCAGCAAGGCTGCTTCCAGGCCGGTGCCGCAGGCTTGCTGCACATCGTAGGCCGGGGTCTGCGGGGACAAGGTGGTCGACAGCAGTGACTCACGCGCCAGGTTGAAATCCCGCGAATGCTTGATCACCGCGCCGGCGGCAAACTCGCCCAGGCGCTGGCCGTGCAGGTTGTAACGGTCGACCAGGCCTTGCAGCGCCGCCACCAACAGGTCCTGGTTGCTGTCGTGGGCGTACACCGTGTTGGAACGGGCAAACGGGATGCGGTTGCCGCCGATAATCGCCACGCGGCGGGTCGGGGCCGGATTGAAGCTGTAGTCACTCATGTAGGGCTCTCATTCCAGACAAATAGCCCGCGCATATGCGGTTTGTCGCCGGCGAAATTGCGCACTTCGAATTCGCGGCGCGGGCCGCTCACGGGGTGTTGCCACAGGGCGACCTGGCCGGGCAAAAAGATCGGTAGCTTGAAGTCGCAATGGGCTTGGGCCTGATCCAGGCCACCGGGCGGTTGTTGAGCGGCCAATGCGCGGCCGAGTGTCCACATGCCATGGGCGATGGCGCGGCGAAAGCCGAAGAGCCTGGCGCCGATCAGTGAGGTGTGGATCGGGTTGAAGTCCCCCGAGACCTTGGCAAAGCGCCGCCCCAGATCGGCCGGCAACACCCAGCGCTGCGTACGCAACAGGCCCTCCTCCTGCAACGCCAGCGCGTCCTCCCACGGCTCTCCGACGGGACTTTTGACCTCGCGGCGCAGGTACAGGCTGTCGCTTTCCCACACCAGGGTGCCGCTGCTGTAGGCACGGGTGGCGATGCTCAGCGCCTGGCCCTTGGCATGGGCCACCCAGCGTTCACAAAAGACTTCCAGGCGCAGCGCCTGGCCTTCCCGCAGCCGCTGGTGCTGCCGGATGCGGTTGGCCAGGTGCACCATGCCGCTGGCCGGGTACGGAAAACTCGGACGGGTCAGCAGCATCAGGTGCAGGGGGAACGCCAGCACATGGGGGTAAGACAACGGCACACCCTGCTCGCGGCGAAAACCACAGGCACGGCCATAGGCGGCGATACCGGCGGCGGACAACTCCACCGCCGAGCGCACCAGGCGCTCCTTGGGCAACAGCGGGGCGCCGTCGAACTTGGGCTTGCGCAAGCCACGCACGCCGTCCAGCAACAGGCGCGTGCGTGATGGCGGTGGGTCGATGATCTGCGTCACGTAGTCCATGGCTCAGGCTCCCAGCAGGCTTTGGCCGCACACGCGCACGACCTGGCCGTTGACCCCGCCGGACGCAGGATGCGCCAGCCAGGCAATGGTTTCGGCCACATCGATCGGCTGCCCGCCTTGGGACATCGAGTTCATGCGCCGCCCCGCCTCGCGAATCATCAGCGGGATTTTTGCGGTCATCTGGGTCTCGATAAACCCCGGCGCTACGGCATTCACCGTGACCTGGGCCGCCGCCGCATGCGGCGCCAGACCTTGCACCAGGCCAATCACGCCGGCCTTGGAGGTGGCGTAGTTGCTTTGCCCGAGGTTGCCGGCAATGCCGGAGATCGACGACACGCACACGATGCGCCCACCGGGGTTAAGGCCCTGGCATTCCAACAGGGCGTTGCTCAGGTTCAACGGTGCTTCGAGGTTGACCGCCAGCACGCTGCGCCAGGCCGCCTCCGTCATCTTGGCGATGGTCTTGTCGCGGGTAATCCCGGCGTTGTGCACTACCACGTCGAAGGCGCCGTATTGGCTGACGTGGGCTTGAAGCTGTACAGCGGCGTCCGCCGCCGTGATGTCCAATGGCAGCGCCGAACCGTCCACACTGGCGGCCGCCTGTTGCAGCGATGCCTGGGCCTGGGGCACGTCCACGCAGACCACATGGGCGCCGTCGCGGGCGAGTACCTGGGCAATCGCCAGGCCGATGCCACGGGAAGCCCCGGTCACCAGCGCGCGTCGGCCGGCGAAGGGTTTGTCCCAATTGACGCTGACATGACCATCCACGGGTTTTTCCAGGCGCACCACTTGCCCGGAGACGTAGGCCGAACGGCGCGACAGGAAGAAACGCAAGCTGCTGTCCAGCGCATCTTCCGCACCGGGCGCCACGTACAACAACTGCACGGTGATCGCCCGGCGCAGCTCCTTGGCCAGCGAGCGCACCAGCCCTTCGAGGGCACGCTGGGCGATGGCCTGGGGCAAGTCCGCGCAGTGTTCGGGCGCCGTGCCCAACACCACCACTCGACCGTGCTGGCCAAGGCGTTTGGCGTTGGCGTGGAAGAATTCGTACAGCTCATCCAACTGTTTCAGGTCGACCACAGCGCTGGCATCGAACACTGCGCCCTGCACCTTGACCGTGGACGGCGCCTTGAGCGTCGCCGGGGTGGCGGTGACCGTGTCGGTGGCGCTGAACACCTGTTGCACCTGCGCAACCATGCGCCCTGCCCCGGCGACAATCACCGGGTTGGCCAGGCCTGGCTGGCCGCTGCGATGGCGCTGCAACGGCACGGGCTGAGGCAAGCCCACCGCCTGGGCCAGGCGACGGCCCCAGGGGGAATTGACGAACGATAGGTAGCTGTCACTCATATCCGCATTCACTCACAACACATTCTGACCTTGTAAACCCGATCCAATGTGGGAGGGGGCTTGCTCCCGATAGCGGTGGTTCAACCAATGAGTCGGTGACTGATGGATTGCTATCGGGAGCAAGCCCCCTCCCACATTGACCGCGTTTGTCCTAGTTGACCGAGGCGTTTTCGCTTTGGCTGCTGCGGCGCTTGGGCGCCGGTTCCAACGTCTGCTTGCGCTGCTGCAACGCCTCCAGCAAACCGAAGTCCTGGGGGAAGTCATCCACCTGGATAGCGTGGTCGGCGTATTCCACATAGCGCGCCAGCAAGGCGTCTTCGTCGTCGCTGATCAGGTCCAGCGCCCGCGCCTTGACGCGCCAGACGGTAAACGCGGTGGTGGAGATCGGCATTGGTTCGAGCAGGCCTTGCTTGATGGCCGGCTTGAGTCGGGCGTCGATCAACTCCACCTGCGGCAACAGGCGGAAGCCCAGTTCGCCATAGGCCAGCTTGTCGATTTCCGGGCGCGGAATGTAGGAATTGGCCAGCAGGCGGTCGCGGGTTTCGCCGGGGGTCTGCACCACATCAGCCACCTGGGCCAGCAGGTGGTCCGAGGGTTTGCGCAGCGGAATACCGAACGGGAACGTCAAGCCTCGCAGCACCGCAGCCGCCGCCGTGGAGGGGTAGTTATCCAGCACTTCGGCGAGGGCTTCATGGGCACGCAGCAACGCGTCCTGTGCCGCCCAATGCACCAGCGGCAGGTCTGTCTGGGGCCGGCCGTCGTCCTCAAAGCGCTTGAGCACGCAGGACAGGATGTACAGCTGCGACAGAATATCGCCCAAACGCCCGGTGATACTTTCCTTGCGCTTGAGGGCACCGCCCAGCACGCCCATGGAAATATCCGAGACCAGCGCCAACACCACCGACAGACGATTGGCCTGGCGATAGTAGGTTGCCAGCGCCGGGTCGGTTTTGGCCGGTGCGGAAATCAGCCGCCCGCCTGTCAGGGCATGCACCGCCGCACGTACGGTGTTGGCCAGCACGAAACTCACATGGCCGAACATCGCGCTGTCGAATTCCTCCAGCGCCTTGCGCCGGTCCGCGTTGCGGGCGGCTTCCATTTCGCGGAATACATAGGGATGGCAGCGGATCAGGCCCTGGCCATAGATGATCAGGCAGCGCGTCATGATGTTCGCGCCTTCCACCGTAATGGCGATGGGGCTTTGCTGGTAGGCGCGGGCGAGGAAGTTATTGGGGCCCATGCAGATGCCCTTGCCGGCAACAATGTCCATGCCGTCGTTGACGATCATCCGCGCGCGTTCGGTGACGTGGTATTTGGCGATGGCCGAGATCACCGAGGGTTTCTCACCCGCATCCAGGGACGCCACCGAGACCTTGCGCACCGCATCGCAGGCATATAGGTGTCCGGCCATGCGTGCCAACGGCGCCTGCACGCCTTCGAACTTGCCGATGGGCAGGCCGAACTGTTTGCGCATCGCGGCGTAGGCCGTGGTACCGCGCACCGCGACCTTGCCCAGGCCGACGTTGGCCGACGGCAGGGAAATCGCGCGGCCGGCGGCCAGGCATTCCATCAACATGCGCCAGCCGTTGCCCACTTGCTCGCGGCCACCGATGACCCATTCCAGCGGGATGAACACATCCTTGCCGGTGGTCGGACCGTTCTGGAACACCGCGTTGAGCGGCCAGTGACGACGGCCGCTGTTCACGCCGGGATGGGAGGTAGGAATCAGGGCACAGGTGATGCCCAGTGAACCTTTCGGCCCCAGCAAACCGTCCGGGTCTTCGGCACGAAACGCCAGGCCAAGCACCGTGGCGATCGGCCCGAGGGTGATATAGCGCTTGTCCCAGGTCACGCGAAAGCCCAGCACTTCCTGGCCTTCATGGGTGCCTTTGCAGACGATGCCCAGATCGGGAATCGCCCCGGCATCGGAGCCGGCATACGGGCTGGTCAGGGCAAAGCACGGGATGTCTTCGCCACGGGCCAAGCGCGGCAGGTAGTAATTGCGCTGGGCGTCGGTGCCGTAGTGCAACAGCAACTCGGCCGGGCCCAGGGAGTTGGGCACCATCACCGAAATCGCCGCCGCCGAGCAGCGCGTCGAGAGCTTCATCACCACCTGCGAGTGCGCATAGTGGGAGAAGCCTTTGCCGCCGTACTGCTTGGGAATGATCATGCCGAGAAAGCCGGCATCCTTGGTGTACTGCCAGCCTTCGGGGGACATGTCCTGCCAGACCTGGGTGGTTTCCCAGTCGTTGGCGATGTCGCACAGGGTTTCCACTTCATTGTCGAGGAAGGCTTGTTCCTCGGCGCTGAGGCTCGCCGGGGCGGCTTGCAGCAGGCGCTGCCAGTTAGGTTTGCCGCTGAACAGCTCAGCGTCCCACCACACCGTGCCGGACTCGATGGCGGCGCGTTCGGTGTCGGACATCGCCGGCATGATCGTGCGAAACAGGCCGAGGGCCTTGCTGGTCAACAACGTGCGGCGCAGCGGTTTAATGGTCATCAGCAAAGCCGGTAACACCACCAGCACCGCCGCGACGGTGGCGCCGACCGCCGCCACCACGTTGAACAGGTAACCAATCGCCAACCAGACCAGGCCGGCGCCCAACCACAGGGTGGCAGCGGCTTGTCGATACGCCAGGGCAATCGCAGCTGCGAAACCCACCAATAACCAGATAACCATGGGGATACCTCTACTCGATTCAGGGCGTGGTTTACGTGCGGAAGGTCGGATTGACCTGCGGCGTAAAGCCACACTACAAACTTGGAAAGCTAAATTCAAATTTTGTTTTGAAATTTTTATTTAATGCTTGGGCGAAAAAATAGCGGCTGAATGAATCAGCCTGGGAACGCCAATACTCAAGGAACTGTCGACGTGGAATGAGGGTGAAGGCATCAAGATGCGCTTGGTGCCTTTTCCATCACCCTCTATGAAACATCAGAACGCGTAGGTGGCCGACACGCTCACCACATCGCCCGACGACTCCGCCTTGCCATTCAGGCTTGCACCACCCAGGCGATCGACGTTTTGAGTCTTGAGCTTGACCTCTTGCACGAACTGGTGGGAATAGGCCAAGTCAAGACTGAGGCCTTTGATTGCTTTCACATCGTAACCAGCCCCCAACGACAGGAATGTACGGTCGCCATCCGGGATTCGCGGGTCGCGGGTCGAATTGCGTGTAGGTGTCTGGTCAAGGGCTACACCTGCACGCAAGGTCAACTCATCGGTCAAGCGGTAGTCTCCGCCGAGGGAGTACATCCAGGTGTTCTTGTAGTTGTAGGGAATGGACACAATGGTGGTGCCACCGGACTCGAGTGTCAGGTCTTTGAAAGAGGACCACTCAGTCCAGGTCACACTGGCCCCCAGGGTGAAGCGATCGTTGAACTGGTGCACCCAGTCCAGGCCAGCCGTGGCAGGAATGTCCAGTTGGACACTGGCATGGGCGCCGTCCGGCGCCAGCTCTAACCCTGGATAAGCGGTATTCACCAACGTACCGCTACCGCCAAACGGGCTTGGCTGGGTCATCAGGTTGTAGGAAAACTGATCGGCGTAAATATTGTATTTGCCGGTCATCTTGTTCTTGATCTTGGCGTGGTAATTCAAGCCAAGGGTATCTCGTTCCGTGGGTTTCCAAACAATGCCGGTAAACCAGCCCGCTGAAATGTTGTCGACCTTCACACGCATCAAGGCACTGCCGACATCAGACGGAAAATTGATCCCGCCCAGCACGGAATCGGACACCGCGGCGGCAGACAACAAGTCCACGTTTTGGCTGACGAAGCCCTTGCTGTGTTGCACGATCACGCCACCGCCGATAGAGAATTGGTCATTCACCTTAAAGGACAGGGATCCGGTCAACCCTACGGTTTCAATTTTGGTGTCCACCGCAAAGTCGCGCAGTTTCGAGTCCTGATCCCAAGTGGAGCGCATACCTTGCGGCACAACCTGGCTCAGGCCGAAAGCGAACCGATCCCCCAGGGGCATGACCATGAAACCGGTTGGCAACCAGGCAGTGAACCCGCCTTGACCACCGTCGTTGTTATTCACCGTAGTCGCTGCAACGTCGGGAAACCCATTGGCGTCCAAGGGCGTATTGGAAATCGGGTTGCCTGCATAATCAGAGGCGTCACCTTTGTACTTGATCTTGATGCGGGCATAGTCGACGGTAAATTGCGCCACGTTGTGTTCGACAAACGCCATGGCCGCCGGGTTGTTGTACGCGGAACTGGGATCGTTCTTGAACAACGAACCACCGGCAAATGCCCGGCCCCAACCGGGTGCGCCGTAGGTCGGTGTTGAAAAACCGCCGGCCTGTGCGGGCGCATTCACCATCGCCCCGCCTATCAGTGCCAGCCCCAACAAAACCTGCACGTGTTGTTTCTTATTATTCATGCGGCACTCCTTATTGTTATTTCTCTGAGCCGGCCCCGCCGGTTCGTTTTGCTTCCGGCAGTTCACAAACTGGCGCCCGATCGAGGCGCCAGTCTTTCAACAGGTGATCAGCCCGGTGTGTCCGTTGCCCATCAAGGCACGATGGTAAATGTCGGGCTTGGGGTAACGCTGAGGCTCACCACGGTGCAGCTGCCGCTCAGGGTCTGGTTGGAGGCGGTCAGCACACCACCGCTGTAGCCCACGGTAATGGTGGACGGACCGCAATTGGACGCCGGGTACAGAACCGACGCGGCGATGGTGTAACCAACGTTGCTGACCGAGCCCGCAGCGGCACCGGTGGCGGTCAAGGTCCATGGCAGACCGGTGATTTTCGGCAGCGCACAAAGACCACCGCCGGTCACCGCCACGCCAGTGATTTTTGCGACACCGCTGGCATCGACGTTCCCGGTAAAAGTTGCGCCGCAGTTAACAGTGGCCTGGAACGAGGATGGTGACTTCACCGAAATGGTGCCTGGCGCAGTGAAGCTCGAGTTCACCGGGGTGATGCTATAGGCATTGGCCATCGAAGCAGCGCCCATGCAAACAGCCAAAGCAGACAACGACACGAGGGTTTTCAAGCTTTTCATTGTTTTTCCTCACATGTAATGGCGAGTCATTCGCCAGGGGGTAATGGCCATGAACGAGAGGTCACGGTGAAACTGCAGAACTTCCCTTTCCAGCCAAATTTCAATTCAATTACCGCAGCACGTTATTCAACAACTTTGAAGTTCGGCGGCATCTTGATCGACACCGTCTTGATCTTGCAGTCTTCGCCAATCGGTACATTGGCGGCTTCCAACTTACCGGTGGCGTTATCCCAGGTGCCATCGGCGGTGGAAGGCCCACACTTGCCGCCCAGGCCGAAGGCATGAACATCGACGCTGATCTTCGACATGGAACCGCTCCTGGTATCTTTGGCGACCAGAATCCACGGCAAGTTGATGGCTTCGACGCGGCTGCATTTGAGGCCGCCGTCGAATTCGACTTGGTCGACATTGACCGAGGAACCGTCCGCAGCGACCTTGCCGGCCACCTTGATGGTGCAATCGGCGCTGATCAGCGCGCCCTTGGAGAAGCTGATCGGGCCTTGGGCGGTAAACGCGCTGCCGGCCGGTTCGATACGTGCGGCCTGGGCCTGGTGATAGGCGATCAAGCCCAGCGCGGCGAATACGATATGGGTGGTGAACTTGGCAGGTGTTTGCATGGTGTACGTCCTTCCCTTTAATTATTTTTGTTCGGGTCAAAGCACTTTCTCTGGGCGATAAAATCCTGCGCGGCAATCAGGCCCCGAGCACACAACAAAAACTAAGTGTTATTTCAGATCAAAACGGCTTGGCACTGCCGCTGTACTTTTCCAGGTACTTCAAACGCTGTGAAGGTTGAAGATTGGTCAGGGTGATATCCCCGGCATAGTGATTAAGGACTCGATGGTCCATGCGTCGTCGCCACAAGTACGGCACATACGCCCAGACAATCATGCTCGCGTAGCCATAAGGCAGCTGTGGCGATTCATCAAAGTGACGCAACGACTGATAACTACGGGTGGGGTTGGCATGGTGATCGGAATGCCGCTGCAACTGGAACAGAAAGATATTGGTGACAATCCGATTGCTGTTCCAGGAGTGCCGAGGCGAACAACGCTCATAACGACCGTTGGGCAACTTCTGGCGTTTAAGGCCGTAGTGCTCCACATAGTTCACCACTTCCAGCAACGAGAAGCCGTAGATGCCCTGGATAATCAGGAACGGAATCACCGCTGCCCCCAACCAGGCAATCATCGCGCCCCACAACACCACGCTGTACATCCAGGCACTGAGCACAGCGTTTTTCCAATGCCAGGCCGGCAGGCCGAGTTTGCGCAGACGCTCGCGCTCCAGGTTCCAGGCTGAGTGTGCGCTGAACCACACCGAACGCGGCAGGAAAGCCCAGAAGCTCTCGCCCAGCCGCGAGCTGGCGGGGTCTTCCGGCGTCGCGACGCGCACGTGATGACCACGGTTGTGTTCGGTGTAGAAGTGCCCGTAGAAAGTCGGCGCCAGGGTGACCTTGGCCAGGAACACTTCCAGGGCATTGGGCTTGTGCCCCAGTTCATGGGCCGTGTTGATGGCGATGCCGGTGGCGGCGCCGGTCGACATGGCCATGCCCAGGTAGGTGAACCAGCTCGGTTCGCCATGCAGTTGCGTACGGTCGGTGATGTAACCGGCGGCGTGGACCAGCCAGCTGGAAGGCTCAAGGTTGGCGGTGGCATGCAACAGGCCGCCCTGGATGATCCAGTCGATGCCGCCGGCGGCCAGCCATCCGGTAATCACTACCGACGAGATGACGAACAGCACACCGGTGTAGACGATCCAGCGGTAGTAGCTTTGGGATTCGAGGTGGCCAACGGCGGATTCGGGCGGGTTACTCACGTCTTCACCGAGCAGGCCGTCGATCAATGGGATCAGGCCGAAGATCACCAGCACGCCGACCCACCACAGTTGTTGAATGCCGGTGGTAATGGCGAGTGCGCCGGACAACAGAGGGGTAGCCAACGGCATGATGCCCAACCACCACAGGTGGCGCTTGCCGTCGGTCCAAACGCTTGGCGCTGCCAGAGTCTGGTTCATGGCAGCCTCCGTGGCAGGCAGGCGGAAAACAGGTTCAGGGAGCACTGGGTGCCCCGGGAAATCAACCATGCGATAAAAGACGTTTTTTTCATTTTTATTCGCTCTTAGGCATTTCAAAAATCATTTCAAAATAAATATTGAAATATTTTTTTAAATAAATAACGCGGAATCGTTAGGTCGTCAACTACTTTTTCGAAGCCTTTTTGGCGTGACCGAGCAGTCTCTTTTTCAGCCGTCTGGTCAGGTCTCTAGGGCAAGCATTTGCGACGTTTGACCCCACGATGAGGGCCACGATTATTTGTTCGCCAAGGCAAAGGGCGGATGCAGGACCGTGGCCGTTTCCACAGGGCGCACGCGCTTGGCCACGTGCAGCACGGCCTCGACCACCCGCGCCGTGGCGGTGATCGGCAGCATATGGCCGCGCCCTTCCACCACTTGCAACTTGAGGCCTGGCACTTTGTCGGCGAGGGCCTGGCCATGAGTGCGAAAGTCCAGCACCTTGTCCCGCGCGCCATAGATAAGGCCGATGGGCAGGGTTAGTTGCGGGTAGCGCTTGACCATCCCGGGCAGGCAGTCGTTGACCAACGCAATCTCGCTGGAGGCGGCGTAAAAGTTGTCGGGGCGCATCCCCAGCAAGCCGCCACCCTGGGTGGCAAAGTCCGCGGGAGCGGCGTCCGGCGCAAACACGCCCTTGACCACGGAACGTCGGGTCAACAAGCCCATTGGCACGGTGAGGGTGTTGGCCACAAAGCGTCGCAACCAGGCCGGTCGTACCGCCAGCGACCAGAACACCAGCGGCAACGTGGGCTGGGGATGGGTCAACGGTGCCACCAGCACAAGGCCCGATACCGTCTCGGGATGATCGAGGGCCAGGGCCAGGGAAATCGCGCCGCCGAGGGAATGCCCCAGCACCACAGGCTTGTCCAGGCCAAGCTGGTTGATGAAGGCCGCGACTTGCCGCGCCTGGGCCGGCAAGTCCGCAGCGGTACCTTTATGCCGCGTGGAATAACCCGACCCGGGTCGGTCGAGGGTGATCACCCGAAAGTGCTCACGCAACTGGCCGGACAAGGCATAGGTCAGGTTGCGACTGCTGCCCATCAGCCCGTGAATCATCACCAGGGGTGGGCCCTTGCCCTCTTCCACATAATGAAAGCGCTCGCCATCCACCTCTACGAAGCGCCCGTTGATTGGAACAGCGGCTTCGATGCGCCGTGTCATCCAGGCGCTGAAACCCCATAGCACCGCACTCGCACCCGCCGCAGCGGCAACCCACTCCACAGCCATAGCTCGGTCCTCAGCTTCCCTGTTGCCGGCGACCTGACCGGAATTGATCAAGGCCTCGGCCAACGTCCACACCCTGGACCTGACGGCGTGCGTACCACGCTCGTCCGTCGGACAAGTCGCACACAAGGCACAAGTTCCTAGCGTAGGCGCTATTTTCAGGTAGATTATTTAAAATCTTTTTTTAAAATAATTAATTCAATTTTTCTTTGCAATGGTGTTCTATCTAAAAGACAAAACAAAAACAGGAGCACATCCGATGCCCACGAAGGTCCGCCTATGAATGCCCACAGTGATTCCATCGACATCGCCATCATCGGCTCTGGCTTTGCCGGCCTGTGCATGGCCATCAAGCTCAAGGAAGCGGGGTTCACCCACTTCTTTATCGCCGAGCAGGCCGATACCCTCGGCGGCACCTGGCGGGACAACCATTACCCAGGTTGCGCCTGCGATGTGCAGTCCCATGTGTATTCGTTTTCCTTTGCGCCCAACCCGGACTGGACTCGGCAGTTCGCGCCGCAAGCGGAAATCCGCGCCTACCTGGAACACTGCGCTGCGCGCTTCGGGTTGGCGCCGTACCTGCGCTTCGGCATGGGTCTTGAGCGCGCGGTGTTCGACGACCAGCAACAGCGCTGGCAGTTGAACTTCAGCGATGGTCGCCAGGTAAGCGCGCGGGTGCTGATATCCGGGATGGGCGGGCTGTCGCGTCCGGCGTTGCCGGACATACCGGGGCTGGAGAACTTCAAGGGCAAGCGTTTCCACTCCCAGCAGTGGGATCACGCGTACGCCTTGAAAGGCAAGCGCGTGGCGGTGATCGGCACCGGTGCCAGTGCCATTCAATTCGTGCCGCAGATCGCGCCGCAGGTGGCCCACCTGGACCTGTTCCAACGTACCCCGCCGTGGATCATGCCCAAGCCCGACCGAGCCATTTCGTCCTTCGAACGTTGGATGTTCAAGCACCTGCCTTTCACCCAGCGCCTGGTGCGCGCTGCCTTTTACTGGGCCCTGGAAGGCCGCGTGGTGGGCTTTTCCCTGCACCCGCGCCTGATGAAAATGGTACAGAAAATAGCCCTACGCCACCTGCACAAACAGGTGGCCCGCCCTTCCCTGCGCAAGGCCCTGACGCCGGACTACACCATCGGCTGCAAGCGCGTGCTGATCTCCAATGACTACTACCCGGCGCTGTCGCGCAGCAATGTCGAGGTGGTCACCGAGCCGGTGCTGCGCATCGAAGCCGACGGCGTGATCACCGCCGACGGCCTCAAGCATCCGGCTGATTGCCTGATCTTCGGCACCGGCTTCCAGGCCACCGACCCGCTGCCCCGCGACTGCATCATCGGTCGCGACGGCGTGGACCTGATGGACACCTGGCGCGACGGTGCACACGCCTATAAGGGCACCACAGTGCCGGGCTATCCCAACCTGTTTCTGATCATCGGGCCCAACACCGGCCTGGGCCATAACTCGATGATTCTGATGATCGAGGCGCAGGTGACCTACATCCTCGACGCGCTCAGGCAGATGCAGCGCCATCGCATCGCCACGGTGGACGTCAAACCGACAGTGGAACAGGCCTATAACCGTCAATTGCAAGACAAACTCAAGCGCACCATCTGGAACACCGGCGGTTGCCAGAGCTGGTACCTGGACCCACGTACCGGCAAGAACACCACCCTGTGGCCCGCTTCAACATGGCGCTTCAAGCGGGTCACCCGGCAGTTTTCACTCAAGGACTATGTGGTCGACCTGTTGCCCCTCAACACCCCGCTCCGTCCGGCAGCGGCGCCCCACTCCAGCGCAGAAGGCAGCCTCTCATGAAGTCATTCAACGGCCGCGTGGCGGCGATTACCGGCGCGGCGTCCGGCATGGGCCGCGCATTGGCCCTGGCACTCGCGCGCGAAGGTTGCCACCTGGCACTGGCGGACAAAAACGCCCAGGGCCTGGAGCAAACCCTGGCACTGATCAAAACTTCAACGCTGGCGCCGGTGACGATCACCACCCAGGTGCTGGATGTTGCCGACCGCCAGGCCATGGAGGCTTGGGCGGCGCGCTGCGTGGCCGAGCATGGCCAGGTCAACCTGGTGTTCAACAACGCAGGCGTGGCCCTGTCGAGTACCGTCGAAGGCGTGGACTACGCCGACCTGGAATGGATCGTCGGCATCAATTTCTGGGGCGTGGTCCATGGCACCAAGGCGTTCCTGCCACACCTCAAGGCCAGCGGCGAAGGCCATGTGATCAACACGTCCAGTGTATTCGGCCTGTTTGCCCAGCCCGGCATGAGCGGTTACAACGCGACCAAATTCGCCGTGCGCGGCTTTACCGAAGCCCTGCGCCAGGAGCTGGACCTGCAACGCTGCGGCGTCTCGGCCACCTGCGTACACCCCGGCGGCATTCGCACCGATATCTGTCGCAGCAGCCGCATCGACGCGAACATGACCGGCTTCCTGATCCACAGCGAACAGCAGGCCCGTGCCGACTTCGAAAAACTCTTCATCACCGACGCCGACCAGGCCGCCAAGGTGATCCTGCAAGGCGTACGCAAAAACAAACGTCGTGTGCTGATTGGCCGCGACGCATATTTCCTCGACCTGCTCGCCCGTTGCCTGCCGGCGGCCTATCAAGCGCTGGTGGTGCTCGCCAGCAAGCGCATGGCCCCCAAGCAACGCAGGCCAGTGTTTGAAACCAACGACGAGCCCCGTCTCTGAACAGGAGCACGAATTATGTTGCCAATCCGCCGCGACCTCCATTTTGCCCTGCCCGCCGAGCGCATCACCGACTGGCACGAACAGGGTCCGTTCATCACGCATTTCTTCAATGCCTTGTCGCTGCTGTTCCCCCAGGGCGAGCTGTTTTTCATGGACAGCGTGCGCCACTACCGCCAACGCATCGACGACCCGGAGCTAAAGAAACAGATCCAGGGATTTATCGGCCAGGAGGCCATGCACAGCCGCGAACATGTGGCCTACAACGACCTGATGCAAGCAGCCGGACTTCCGGCGCACACCCTGGACCGTCGGCTGAAGTTCATCCTCGATCTGCAGAAGAAACACTTCGCGCCGTCGTTCAACCTGGCGATCACCATTGCCCTTGAGCACTACACGGCGATGCTCGCGGAGATCCTGCTGAGCGATCCGTCACGCTTTGGCGATTCGCTCAAGGGTTACCAACAGATGTGGTATTGGCACGCCCTGGAAGAAACCGAACACAAAGCCGTGGCATTTGATGTGTGGAATACGGTGATCGAGCCTGGGCCCAAACGCTACCTGCTGCGCACGGGCGCCATGCTCACCACCACAGTGTTTTTTTGGCTGGTGGTGCTGGATTTTCATGTGCGCCTGTTGATTGCCGACCGCAAGGCGGGTGGGCACCTCAAAGGCTTCTGGCGCATGTTGAAATTTCTTTATGGTCCCAAAGGAGTTTTCCCACGCATGCTGCGGCCGTGGTTGCACTACTTCAAACCCGGCTTTCACCCCTGGGATCACGACAACCGTGCACGCCTGACAGGTATCGATAGCTTGGTCGAGGAGATCGAACAGACCCAGCGCGGCTACTAGACCTGCGCCATGGCCGCACGCTCGCGCACAAAACCTTCCAACTGATCGCCCGGCAGCGCCTTGCTGAAATACCAGCCCTGAATGATCAGCTCGGCGCCGGTGTTCAAGAAGGCCAACTGCTCGGCGGTCTCCACGCCCTCCACCACCACGCCCAGGTTCAGCGCTTCGCAGAAACGCAGCATGCCAGTCAGGACCTGGGCGCCCTTGGGATCGTGCTGCGCCACCACGAAACTGCGATCGATCTTGATGAAGTCCACCGGGAACTGGTGCAGGTAACTCAAGGCCGAAAACCCGGTGCCGAAATCATCGATATAGACCTTGGCGCCGATGGCCTGCAATTTCTGGATATTCTGCCGCGTGGCCGGGATGTCACTGACCAGCGCGTCTTCGGTGATCTCCACCGACACCTGGCCATGGGCCTGGGCGAGGATCTCCACCAGGCGTTCGCCGTGGGCGGCGTCGGTCAGGGTGGCGCTGGAGATATTGATGGTCATCGGCAGAGCAAAGCCGAGCTTCTGCCATTTCTGGTACTGGCGAATCGCCTGGGATGCCACCCACACATCCACGTCCGGCATCAACCGAGCCTGGGCCAGCCACTGCAGGAACTCCCACGGTGAATGCACCGTGCCCTGCGCATCGCGGGCGCGCATCAGCGCTTCGCAGCCCGTACACAGGCCGGTGCGGGTCGAGACCTGCGGCTGGTATTCAAGATAGAACTCATAGTCGCTGATCTGCTGGATGCGGCTCAGTTCATTGGCCTGGCGCGCCACGGTCTTGTGGGAGGCCAGGACCGGGTCCAGTTCGCGCAGCCGGCCTTTTTCTTCCAGGCCGCGGAAGGTCATATCCAGAGACTTGAGGTACACCGTGCCACCTTCGGCAACCTGGCGATGAATCGCGCGCACATAGGGTGCGTACACCAGCGTGCCCAAGCCCAATAACGCCAGTTGCAGCGCTACCGCCGCCAGGTCGCCGTGGGTACTGAGGTAGGCATTAAGCAGTACCGGCGCAGTGAACGGTACACTGGCTACCGCCGGCGACACCCACCCCATCTGCACCACCGTCAACGCCACCATGGCGTTGACGGCGGGCACTAACAGAAACGGTATGAACAAGCGCGGGTTGAGAATGATCGGCAAGCCGAACAGCAGCACCTCGCTGACGTTGAATAGCGAGAGCGGCAAACTCGCCACCGCCAGCAGACGCATGGACTGGCTCTTGGAAAACAGCAGGATCGCCAGCAGCAGGCACAACGCACCGCCCGAGCCGCCGATAAAAGCAAAGCTGCCCAGCAGGCCGCTGTTCAACACATACCTGATCGGCTCGCCCGCCGCCGACGCCGCGTTATTGAGCACCACGGCCTGGTCCAGCACATCAAACAGTGGTTGCATGGCGTAGACGCCGTGGATCCCGAAAAACCACAGCAATGAGTTCATCAGGGTCACGAACAAACCGCTGCCATAGGGCGACTCCAGAGCATCCAGCACCTGAGGCCCCTGGAGCTGCGCCACAGACGGAACCTGCAACAGCGAGGACAGCACCACCACCAGCAACAGGGCCGTGATGAGGCCTGGCACCACCATATTGATCGTGCCCCTGAGGTTGTGCCCCACCAGGTCCTCGTTGACCAGGCGGGTCCAACGGAAACGGTGCAGCCAGGCAATGGCCGGCACATTGAGCAACGGCGAGGCGATAGCAATGAACAGTACGAACGTCGCCGAGGCTCGGGGGTATTCGCGCAGTATGAACGTCGCCACCACCACATGGGCCAGGCACAGGAATGCCACCGGCAACTGTGGCAGGCGGTGCTGGATAGCCAGCATGTAACCGATGGAGGCGGCAACCAACAGCGGGATCACTGAGCTGATCTGGTTGTGCAACCCGGCCAGGAATGTCACTACCTGTGGGTCGAAGCCCAGCACTCGGGCGCATTCGGACAGGATCAGAAACCCTGCCGACACCAGCAGGCATGGCAGGATCCACAACAGCCCTTCACGGATGGCACGCAACGACTCGGTGCTGGCCAAAGCCGCCAGGCGCTGAGTCAGGAAAAGTTTGAATAGCGTTTGCGCCATGCCCCATCCCTCTGCCCATCGCTCTCTGCCCCCAGGGGCAGGCCCGAAACCCCTGTAACGCTACACGCCCTGATGCCGTGAGCGAAAGACTTTTGCCACACTACCGGTCATTATTCCAAATCAATTTAGGCCCTTGTGGACGATTGGCGCCCCGACGCCGAGAACATGCCGAGGGCCCCGATACCGTTCCCTTTCAGGAGTTAACCTTTGACACCACCTGGCGATAACCACCAACGCGCCCTGGATAGATTCCTGAGCGAACATCCGGGCGTAGCCCTTGAACTCAACACCCTTAACCCGCTTGCCGCCCAAGCCAAGGGCGAAACCCTCGCACAGTACCGCGATGAACGCCTGCATGAAGCCTTCGAGGCTGAAGCCGAGCGCCAGGGCCTGTTTGCCTGGGAATTGACCCTCAAGCTGACTGCGGACTCCCGCGAAGCCTTTGAGGCCCAGCGTCTTGAAGTGCACAAGGAAGTGGCGCAGATGGCCGGCCTGAGCTGGGCCGAGTACTGTCAATTGCATGACTTGCCCGGCTGAACCCGCAACGGCAGGTACCAGTGCCGCCTGCCATCCAGCGCCTCGCGCAACTCGGCGACGGAAACGCTGCGCCGCTGCGGATCCATGGCCAACGCTGAGTGCAGCGCCGACCAGCAATGCCTGGGCAATCGGCGCGGCCGCGGCAGTGGTCGATCGGGCTGGCGCTCGCCCAGGCGCTCGCCCTGGGCCAACTCATAGATCACGCAGGCCGCGCCATACAAATCGGCGCCGGCTGACAAGCCCCCACCCGCCATCAGTTCCGGCGCTGCATACGCGGGCGTCCAGGCGTTCAAACGGCTGCGGTTCAAGCCCGGCAGCCCGGCTGTCTGCTGCATTTTCGACCGGCCCAGGCCGAAATCGAACAAACGCAGTCCCTGCTCACCCATCATGATATTGGCGGGCTTCACATCGCCATGGAGAATACCCTGCTGGTGGGTGTACGCCAGCGCGTCCAGCAGTTGCAAGGCGATGGGCTGAAGCTCCTGCCAGGGCACTCCTTGTGGACACTCCACCAGCAGCCGATCCAGGGTCATGCCGTGCAGCAACTCCATGGTGAAGAATGCCACCTGGTGCAGCGTGTCGACTTCGAAGGAAAACACCCTCACCACATGGTCATGCCGCAAGCGGCGTGTGAGGGCGAACTCGCTGTACAGCAGCACATGGGCGTCAGGGCACGCGGAAAATGTTTCGTCCAAGCGTTTCAGGGCCACGCTGGAGGCGGGCTCACCGAACGCCTCATGCAGCAGGTCCCGGGCGCGATAGACCACCCCCATGCCGCCTGTGCCCAGCTTGCGCTCAAGCTGATAGCGCCCGGCAAGCAAGTTCGGCGGGCGTGCCTCCTCGCTCATGGCTGGATCACGACGGCCGTAAGGTCATCCCGCGCCGGCCCACGCAACACGTCGCTGAACAATCGATCCACCACCCGCCATGGCGTGCCTACGCTCATGGCGCCGCCCAGTTCGCCAAGGCTGAGCCCCTGGTACAGGCCGTCGCTGCACAACAAAAATACATCCCCAGGCTGGGTACTGAGTTCCAGCACCTCCAGGCTCAGCGCCTGTCGGGCGCCGATCGCACGGGTCAAGGCCCTGGCGCCCGGATAGACCTGGGCTTGTTCCAGGCTCAACTGCTGCGTATCCATCAGTTGCTGCAACACGGTATGGTCACGGGACAGCTGGTACAGCCGCTGCCCGCGCCACAGGTAGCAACGGCTGTCGCCCACCCAAATGCAGGCCGCACGCTGGTCTTCGAGCAACAGTACAACCACGGTACTGCCCATGATGCCTGCCAGGCCGTCGACCGGCGCAATCGGCGCCTGCCCCAGTTGGCTGTCGAGCCCGCGCAGGCAGCGCCGGACTGCCTCGACACGCTGATCAAAACTGCCCTGATCTGGCAGCGCGGCAAGACTGCTGATTACCCATTGACTGGCCACATCCCCGGCCTGGTGGCCCCCCATTCCATCGGCGACCGCCCAACACCCACGCTGTGGGCAATCGAGGAACGCGTCCTCGTTGCGCGAACGCAACTTGCCTTGAACCGTGCGCCCGGCGCTTCGCCAGGTGTGCGCCGGGTTCACAGTTGCTCCGGCAGGCGGAACGTGCGCCATGCCGCCATCTGGAACGGGCTCGGGTTGCGCTGGCTGGTCAGCAGGTAATTGGCGCGCAGGCCGGCCAGATCGGCCTTGAGAATGTGCGCATCCCTGCCATTTGCCGGCTCACTCTGCAACAGGTCGAAGAAGCGGAACAACGACCACTCGCCACTGTTTTTTTCGATCCCCAGGGGTCGCTCCGTACCCCGTTCCAGCACCAGACTGCTGCGACTGCCAGGCGCCTCGCCTGGCCAGTGGAAGGCCATAGGCACAATCGGCCCATGACGGTATTCCAGTTGTTGGTCACCCACCCGCAGGATCGCCCGGCTGACGGCTTGATCGAGACTGTAGGGCGCCAAGGTGAATCGAACGGCCCACTCACCCTGCTCCTCGGTGAAAAAACCTTGCCGAATCATCTGGGCCCTGGCCAGTTGGTCCAACAGCGAGCGCGATATCGGCACGCTGCGACCGTCCAGCCCCCGCAGTCGATACCGGTTGCCATCAACGCTGACAAAAGGCCGCAGGTACGTTTCATAAAAGCGTGCCATAGCACCTCGGGGTTTGAAAAATGCCTGGAAATCGCCCAAGGCAACGTCACTGGTGGCATGCGCATTGAACGGGTAGCGACGCTGGATGGCCTTGGCGTAAAAACCATAGAGCTCGCTTTGGTAACGCTGGTTCACGTAGACATAGGTGCCATCGAGCAGATGACGCCAGACGTGGTCGGCAATGTCTTCGAGCCAGCCCTTGAGCGGCAGCGGCAAGCGTGCGGCGGCATTACGCAGGTTGGCCAGAAGAGGCTGCTGCCCTTCCATGCGCTGCTTGACCAAGGTGAACGCTGCCTGCTCCGGGGAACTCTCCCGGCTCAGCGACGACAATTGCAGGTGTAATTCGTCGAGCAGCCGAAATGCCTGTGTCAATTCAGCCCCCGGGTTCTGCTCTTCATCGAGTAGCTGGTGCAGCGGTTCGAAGCGGCGCTGCAGCGCACGCCGGGCCGTGTCAGGCAGTAGTTGGCCCTGCAACGGTTTGACCATCGCACCGGACACCGCGGCACTTAACTCACCGGCCTGCTGGCTCAGCGCCTCGACCCGATCGTGGGCCGGTAACAGTCGAGTGTTTTCGCGAACCTGCTGCAACAGGCGTACCAACGCCGACTGGGCGGATATCAGGCTCGCCAACTGCTCGGCGCTGTGCCGCAGATTGTCATTTTCCTGCAGGCGGACACGACCGAGAGCCTCACTCCAGGCATCGGCGTACTCACTCAAATAACGCTGTTCCAGGGCCTGCAGCAACCGGCGCATATCCACGGCGCTGAGGTCGGTACCTTCCCCAAGCACCCAGTTATCCTGGGCAATGGCATTGACCAGCGCAGGGCCCTGCTTTTCGAAATACTGCTGGTACCTTTTGGTGTAGAAGCCGGGTATGGGCGGTTCAAGGTTGGCGAACACGCCGCCATCGGCCAGTCGCAGAGGCTCCAGGCTGCGGGCTTGTTCGCGCAGCGCGCGGTAGACCACCTCTGCCAGCGACTCGCCGCGTAATGCCTGGCGGGCCTGGGCCACCAATGCATCGTTCAACGGGGCTGCGAACGGTTGCTCCAGCAACCGCCCGAGGTGTTCGTTCAAACGCTTCTGCATCGAGGTATCCCCCGCATAACGGGCAGACCAATGGCCTGCCATGTACTCCGCCAACCACGCGTTATCACGCCGTTCGCGCAAGTTGAGCATCAGGTACGCCCGCAAGCTGTCCAGCAATCGCTCGCGCTCGCCAAGGCTGGCCTGCACCTGTTCTTCGAGCAGGGTTGCCACGTGCGGCAGCAACTGATGGCGCAAGCTCTCGTCATAGGCATTAGTCAATAACGGACTACTCACCTGCCCTTGATACAAGCCGGCTCGATCGACCCAGCGGACCTCGGTGACGGGTGGAAACACCCGAGTCGCTGCCAGACGACTGTCCAGCAGCGCCAGCAATACCCGGCTCTCGTCCGCATCAGGTTGAGCAGGCGCAGGCATGTTCAGCGCCTGCAACTGCACCAGACGCTGATGATTGAACGAATAACTGTGCCCCCATAACCACCCCGCCATACCGATGACCAGCGCCGTGGCCAGCGCCAGCCCCCCTTGGCGTCGATGCAGGCGCCGCCGCTCGGGGGTATGCAGCCCGGCAAGATCGGCCTCGGCGAAAATCACCCGGCGGAACAAGCCCTGGACAAACTGCGAGCGCGTATCGCCCACGTTCGCACACGTCAGGTAGAACCCTCGCAGGCCATTGATGCGCTGATAGCGCGGGGCGGAAAACGCCGTCTCGACAAACAGGCCCAAGCGGTCGCCCAGGCGTGCGACCTGCCGAGGAAAATCCAGCATACGACCGCGGCGCTCGCCGCTGCGCTCCTGATGCAAGCGTGGGATCAGCTCCGCCCCCAGGCGTTGCAGCAGCGCCTCGAAGGCCTCGCGCACCTGAGCAATGTCAGTTCCGGTCTTGCCCGCCACCAGGTGCCCGCCCAATATGTCTTCCGTGCCGTCGCCCTGCTGCGCATCAAAGAACTCGGCGAACCCTGGCAAACAGTCGGCCCGGGTCAACACCAGATAAACCGGCACATCTACATGCAGCGTCTGCTGGATGTCCTGCAAGCGGGTATGGACATGACGCGCATGGAGTTCCAGGTCGTGCTCATTGCCCCCCCAAAGCGTGTCCACCGACAACGTCACTACAACACCGTTGAGCGGGCGAGCCCGGCGGCGCGACCTGAGCAGACCGAGCAGCGTCGACCATCCCGCCGCATCCACCGTACGGTCAGGCTGGTCCAGGTAGCGCCCGGCAGTCTCCAGCAGCACGGCGTCATCGGCGAAGTACCAGTCGCAGTAGGCCGTTGTACCCGGGGTTGGCGACTCGGCCCGATCGAGTGGAAACTGCAATCCATTGGCGGCCAGCAGATGGGTCTTGCCACTGCCTTGATGGCCGATCAACAGGTACCAGGGCAGCGTATTTCGCCAACGCTCACTGCGATCACCGTAGCGGCGGGAGGTTTTCAGGGTCTGCAGCGCCTCCTTGAATCGCCCGCGTACCTGCCTCTGCTCATCGTGGATCAACCCCAGGCGCTGATGATGCGCCTGGTGTTCCGGCTGGTTGAGCCGTGCGGCGCGACGCGCGCCAACCACCACCATCGCCAGCCCCCACAGCAGGAACAGGCAACAGATGGTCAGCAAACGAGCCGTCGCGCCTTGCCAGAACCGATAGTCATCCACCGCCAGCAAGGGCCCGAAAAACCACACCAGCAACGCGCTGGACAGCACCAGCAACAGGCTCCATAACCAAATCTTGCGCAGCACCGTGCCCGCGCCCTTGAAGAATGCGTTCATTCATTGCTCCCAGCGTTACAAGGGCGTCTGAGCCTGGTCCGACGCCAACGATTGAAAAGGTTGCAGCACCGTCATGCGCTCCGTGCCCAGCACCCAGGCAAACCCTGAGTACATCACCAGCAAACAGGCCAGCCCGACAGCCATGAGCCACTTGGCACAGAGCATGCGCACCGGCACGGCGCGGACTTTCCCTGCGTGCGATGGCGCGGCCATCGAGAGCCGATCTCCCCGCACATGCCTGATCTGCCGGTACAGCGCGTCGCGTACCCCTTCAAGCTGAGCGCCTCCCCGCTCCATCACGCGGTATTGGCCTTCGAACCCCAGCGACAGGCACAGGTACATCAGCTCCAGCATGGCCACGTGCTTGACGGGGTCGCGGGACAATCGCTCCAGCAGCAGGAAAAACTTCTCGCCGCCAAAGGTTTCGTTGTGAAAGCGACTCAACAGGCTGGACCTGGACCAGTCGCTGCAACCGCCCCACGCGGTGGTGACCACCGCCTCGTCAATGAAACTGCACAGCACATAGCGCGCCGACATCACCTGACCTTCCTCGCCCCCCAGGTGCAGGGCGTGCGCTTCAAACGTCGTGATGCCCGAAGACAACCGGTCGTTGAGGGTCTGCAGGCTCTCACGGCCGGAGCTGCCCTTGAGCTGCACCACCTGCAACAACAATTCCCAAGCCGCTGCCACCAGGGTGTTGGGGCCCACATTCACACTCTGCGAGCTGTGCAGCCGGGCGGTATAGATCATCCTGTCCTCCAACTGCTCGAAGCGCGGCGGCGATGGGAAGTCCGTCACAGCCCCCTGCGCCGGACCGCGTCCCTCGCGGTCAAGCAAGACGGTTTTCTCGTCCTGCGGGTATTCACTGTCCATCATCATGGGGTTCAGTTCCTGATAGCCCAGAAGTTGAGTTCCAGCTCGGTAAACTCGCCGCTGGCATGCAAGGCGAATCCACCTGACTGCTCCAACTGCGCGATATCCGGGGCGCTGAGTTCGAGCATGAAATAGGTCTTGCCCGCGTGGAACGGAATCTGTCGCGGCGCTACCGGCAACGGTTTGATCCTGATACCGGTGAGGTGCAGGTTGACCAACTCGCGGATGCGCTCCACCGGGCCAATCTTGAGATGCGCCGGCAGCCGATGACGCAGCGTTTCCGAATCACACTGTGCGGTTGCCGCCAGGATGAACGTCGCCGTCCCCAGCAATTTGAGGTCACTCACCGGGCATACCAGCACACCGTACTGACGTGGTTGCAGCGTCAACTCGATGGCATGCTGCTCCAGTACCCGCGACAACACTGCGCGCAGGTGCTCCATCAATTCGCGAAAACTCGCACCTTGATCACCATGCTGGTAACGCACCTCCAATTGGGCGCGCTTGCTGTCGGTGGCGAACGTGGCCAATTCACCAAGGATCGACAGCAGCTCGCGATACAACGCCTCCGGGCGCACCTGGGCCTGGCTCAAAAAGTGGCGCAACATCAATTCAGCGCGATTGATCAGTTGCAGCATCAGGAGGTCGCCAACCTGCGCCCCGGCCGACGCGCCGTTACCCTGGATGCGCGCGGCAATCGCATCTCCACGGCTGGTCAGCAGACTGATGACCTCCTTGACGCACGACGACACATACCCGGAGCCCTGCAAAAAAATGAACGTCGGCACAAAATCGGTATCCAGTCGCACGCCGCCTTCACGGGTGCAGTCCAGCACCTGAGCGACCTGCAGCTTCACGTTGAACGGCTCACCGGGATGCTCCCCCAGCATCAGGCGCAGATCCGGACGCGCACAGCTGATCTGGCAACGGGCATCGACACCGGCATTGGAGTCCCCGATCTCCATTTCACAGGCAACATAGCGCGCCAGGATTTCGTGTTGCTCCGGCCTGCGCACTTCAACCTGATTGTCGGTGACCAGCGGCAACGCCAGGTACACAGCTTGCCGGCCGACGTTGGCAGGCACTTGCAATACCAGAGGTTCCATCGCGCCATTGAGCTCGAACAGGCTGCCGTCCGGCAATATGCCGCTGGCCTGGTTGACGACCACCTTGCCCAGGTTGAGGTACTGCATATCGATGTCCAGGGTCAGGAACCCCCAGGCGTCGCAGCCCAGCAAGCGCGTACGGTTGAGCTGCTGATGGTAGTAGCGGTCGTTGTGCTGCAAGTGCTGGGGCCGCAGCAACATGCCTTCCTGCCAGATAACGTTATGGATGTGCATCTCAATCCTCCGCCCGGTCGGTTTGCGGGGCGGCAATACGAACACCGCTCTGGTCCAGCATTATTCGGGCCCGTGTCCGTTGCTGGGGGGCAACAGGCAGCACCAGTCGCCATTGCACATTGGGCAGGTCGCGATAGGCCGCCAGTACGCCGACATAGCGGCTTTGCGGCTCGATACTGAGCTTGAGCATCAACCGCTCACCGGGCCGCAGCTCCAGCTCTTCGCTGCTGACCCAGTCCTTGGGCAGGGTCTGCTCGGCCCGCCCATAGAGGCTGAAAAAGTCGGCATTCTCGAATGCCACGGGGTGCCGCAGTTCAAGCAAATGCACCACCACAGGTGAAGGACGGCCATGAAGGTCGGGGTTGACCTCGTCACTGGCCATCAACGCCAGGTCCAGCTTGGTCAAGGTCGAAAAGGGTGAAACGCTGCTGCAGCCGGCCAACATGCCCAGTGCCAGCAGTGTTGATGCAACGGTGGTTAGATACATGAACGTCATCCCGGGTAAGCCGCATGCAGGCTGGAGACCAGGCGCACCTGCTCTTCGTAGGC
This sequence comes from Pseudomonas sp. B14(2022), assembly GCF_012030485.1. Taxonomy (NCBI): domain Bacteria; kingdom Pseudomonadati; phylum Pseudomonadota; class Gammaproteobacteria; order Pseudomonadales; family Pseudomonadaceae; genus Pseudomonas; species Pseudomonas sp. B14(2022). Next base: position 138,186 of record NZ_JAAUVM010000008.1, on the reverse strand, counting down.
CTTGCAGAAGTCGTTGCGTAATAATTGATCGCCCAACGACGCCTCGTCGGTCAGCCGTCGGTAATAGCGCTGGTACGCCCGCCAATGAGCGCCATCGGTGAGGAGCCTGGGCGGCTTGTCCTCGCGCTCGAAGCACAGCAGCAGGTGACCTGGAGCAAAGGCCGCCAGCGCGCTGCGAACGACGGCACGGCAGGCCACCACCAAGGCCAGCTGATGAATCTGCAAGTCCCGGCAGGCGTGGGCTACCGCCCGTTCGGGCGGCAGACGCCCCCACTCACCGCCCCCCAACAGCGCCGTCAAGGCCGCCTGGGCGTCTGGGCAATCCACCAAGGGGTTCTGCCGCATAAGCGCCGGGGAGGTCCAATCCAGATGCACCTCACTGCTCAGCTCGTCGCGAGTTCGCAGGCTTTGCTGCAAACCTTCGATGGCTTGCCTGAACAACCCGGCCACCTTGATCGCAAGGGCCTCGCGGGCCGGCGTATCGAGCGCCCCCACCTCCATTCCCAACACCTCGCCGAACTGCGCCCAGAACGTCTCAGGGACTGCGGATGCAGCCGCAACGGGCTGTGCAGGTACTACGTCACTGACAGGCTCAGCCCATTGCGGTACGACCAGATGGTCCTGGTCCACGGTTCCCGGACAGAATGCCTGGGCGGTCGACTCCGTCAACGTGTTCAATGCCTCCAGCTCTTGCGATGACTCGCCGCGTCGTTGTTCGCGATCCAGCGCCTGAATCGGGTCCAGCCCCAGGAAAGCATCGTCTGGAATCACCTCGCTCCGCCCGAGCGACGGTCGTTGATGCTCGACCAGTCGCGCACGAATTTCCAACGCCCCCAGTTGGTATACGTCTGCATCACTGATCTGCCGCGCGTGCCCCTTGCGCAAGCGCTCCAGGCTGCCGGATACGCCAATACCGTTGCTGCTGATATCCGTCAAAAAGTAATGGCCGTCGCGAAAACTGACCAAGCCATGGTGGCTGGAAATCAAGCGCGCGGTGTCGGGGATGACCCAGTCACACGCCGTCCCACGGCCGATCACACCGCCGACGCCATCAAAGGTTTTGCGGGCTGGCGGCTCACCACTGGCGGAACACACTTCAAGCACTAATTGCATGGCAAGGCTTCCCTGTTCAATGACCACGACGGCTCGCCTGGGGGTCACCCAGTGGACGGTAGTCAGCATCGTCAAAGACATAATTGGCGTTACAGCCACCCAGCAAACACAGCACAAGCGTCACGGCTTGCCACGGACGAAGAGGCATCAGGAATCTCCCATGAAAGTAAGGTGTCCACGCATACGCTATTCAGCATTCCTCTCGGGCATCGCCAACCGGAATCTTCAAGCGCGCCAGACGGTAGAGCAGCGTGCGGCGCGCGACGCCCAACTCCCGCGCGGTACGGGTACGATTGCCACGGTTCTTGTGCAGGCAATCAATCAGGAACACCCGCTCCACTCGCTCCAGGCGTTGACGCAACGTTGCATCGACAGCATCGTTGGCGGGTGCCGATGACAGGGAAAGGTGCGCCGGCAGGATCACACCGTCGTCACAGAGCAGTACCGCGCGCTCCACCAGGCATTTGAGTTCTCGCACATTGCCGGGGAAGCCATGGCTGGACAGTTGATCCAACGCCGCACTTGACCAGCCCACCGATACGCGACCCAGCGCAGCGCAGGCCTTTTGCGCAAAATGCCGAGCCAACAGCAACGCATCGCCATCACGCTCACGCAAGGCCGGTAACTCAATGGGGAACTGCGCGAGCCGGTAATACAGGTCCTCGCGAAAGCTGCCTTGGGCCACCATCGCAGGGAGATCACGGTGCGTCGCAGCGATAATGCGTACATCGACCTTATGGGCCGTACTGGCACCCAATGGGCGAATCTCGCCTTCCTGCAAAACCCGCAATAATTTGGCCTGCAACGACAACGGCATATCGCCGATTTCGTCGAGTAGCAATGTGCCGCCGTGAGCGGTGTCGAACAAACCGGTGTAGTTGCGTTCAGCCCCCGTGAACGCCCCCTTGCGATAACCGAACAGTTCACTTTCCAGCAGCCCTTCGGGAAAGGCTGCACAATTTTGCACCACGAAGGCTTTAGCACCGCGTGGACCGGCGGTATGGATGGCGCGCGCCACCACCTCTTTGCCGGTACCGGTCTCGCCATGCAGCAGCACGGTGTAGGGCGTATTCAGCACCTTGCCGATCAAGCGGCACGTCTCATCCATGGCCTTGCTGTTGCCGATCAATCCGAACGTGGCATAGGTGCCCGGCGTGCGGCACGTAGGTGGCGTGACACTCACCGCAGGACTCAGACGCTGCATCAGTGCAAGTTGCCTCAAGGCAAAGCTGCCCAGTTGGGTCAATGAGTGGGTGTAGTGCTCCAACTGTTTCGGACGCTGGCTGGCGCACAGCAACACGCCCGCGAGAGTCCTGTGCTGACCGAACAACGGCATGCACGTCAACGATTGCCAAGGCGTCGCCATCGCAGGAAGGAACTGGCTTTCATAGAAGCTGTTTTCCAGATGCTCAAGGCTCAAGGCAGTGCGCTGACTGAGCACATACTGCAACACCTGCTCATGTTGGAAATCCGCGCCTGAAGCCAGCTCGTCGGGTGGCCGCACGCCTGGCAAATGCTGGGCAATCAGGGCAAGCCGACCTGTCGCCTCGTCGCGCCAATACAATTGGCTGAGTTCGCACTGGCTCAGTTGAGCTACCGCCGCGACACACAGATCCGGCAAGGTTGTCGCGTCACCTTCGATCCCCAGACGGGTGAACCAACTCAGCATCGCGTCGGCGTACTCCGAGGGGTGGGGCAACCGGTTGAAAGAATTTTCCGTCATTGGCTGACCTCACAGACAGGACAACCGCTGCCATCCAGGCCGGCATGCACCCGGGACAGCGATTCGCCCCCGGCCATGGCCTCCAGCAACCGATCCGCCACCTGCGCCAGCAAGTGTGCGTCGATCCATTGATCGATAGAGCGGGCACCGCTGTCACCCTCAGCGCAACGCTCGGCGACGCACGCAACCAGTTCGGGCGTATAGCTGAAGGTGAGCTTGCGCAGTTGCAACCTTTGCCCCAAGTGGTCCAGCTTGAGCCTTGCCAGATCATGCAGAACCTCGCCCGTGATCGGGTAATACGGCACGACATGCATTCGCGCCAGTAAGGCAGGCTTGAAGTGCTTGCGCAGCAACGGGCGAATGGCTTCGTGCAGGACCTCCTCAGCAGGTCGCCGGTCGCCTGCGCACAATTGATCGATGCACTCGCTGCCCAGGTTGGAGGTCATCAGGATCAGCGTGTTGCGAAAATCGATTTCCCGACCTTCCCCGTCATTGGCCAGTCCCTTGTCGAAAATCTGATAGAACAGGTTCACTACTTCCGGATCAGCCTTCTCGACCTCGTCCAGCAGCACGACCGAATACGGGCGTTGGCGCACAGCCTCCGTCAACACGCCGCCCTCGCCAAAACCGATATAACCGGGGGGAGCACCAATCAGCCGGGAAAGGGAATGCTTTTCCTGGAACTCCGACATGTTAAGGGTGGTGACAAAACGCCGCCCGCCGTACAGCAGGTCGCCGAGGGCCAGGGCCGTCTCGGTCTTGCCCACGCCACTTGGGCCAACCAGCAGGAATACGCCGACCGGGGCATCCGCCTTATTGAGCCCGGTGGCAGCCGCGCGCAAGTTGCGTTCAAGTATCTGCACGGCGTGTTCCTGGCCGAGGATGCGCGAACGCAATGCATCGGCAAAGCCCAACACCCTTTCACTGCTTTCCAGGGCCAGTCGTTCGACAGGAATACCGGTCCAGGCGCTGACGACCTGTGCCACCAGACCTGGACAAACCTCGATGCCGGCCAATGGCTGGCCGTTTTGTTGCGCGTGCAGTACCTGGCGCTGTTGGGCCAAGGCATGTTCAAGGGTCTCAGTGTTCTGCCCTGCACCACGAGCAGCATCCAATTGCTGGCGCAGCGCTAGCACCTGCTGCGCCGATGCTCGCTGTTCCAACCAGTGTTGCTCCAGATGTTCACGCTCGCGCTCCACGGTCTCCAGGCGCAGGTTCAACGCGTGCAAGGCCTGCTCGTCCACAGGCAACCCGGCATCCCTGTCGCGATTCAACGCCTGGCGCTGGCGCGCGCCTTCCGCCTGCTCGGCGTAAAGGCGTTGCAATGCCTCGGGCGCCGTCTCCCAGCTGGTTCTCATGCGGGCGCAGGCGGTGTCCAGCACATCCACGGCCTTGTCGGGCAACTGCCGCCCAGCCAGGTAGCGCGCGCTCATGTGGGCTGCCGTGACAATGGCATCATCCCGCACATACACGCCATGGCTGCGCTCATACGCCGGAACCAGGCCGCGCAAGATCGAAACCGCCTGCTCAACACTGGGCTCGCCGACCTGCACAGGCTGGAAACGCCGCGCCAATGCCGGGTCTTTTTCGAAGTACTTCTTATATTCCGACCAAGTGGTGGCGGCGATGGTGCGTAACTCGCCACGGGCCAGGGCGGGCTTGAGCAGATTGGCAGCATCGGACCCACCTGCCTGGGCGCCCGCGCCCACCAGTGTATGCGCCTCGTCGATAAACAGGATCACCGGTGTTGGTGAGGCGTTGACTTCATCGATCACGCCTTTGAGGCGCCGTTCGAATTCCCCCTTGATCCCCGTGCCGGCCTGAAGCAGGCCCATATCCAGGGTCAACACCTGTACGTGTTTGAGCGGCTCCGGCACCTCTGCGCTGGCGATGCGCAGGGCAAGCCCTTCAACCACGGCGGTTTTACCCACCCCGGCTTCGCCAACCAGGATCGGATTGTTCTTGCGCCTGCGCACAAGTATGTCGATCAATTGGCGAATTTCGGCATCGCGACACAACACCGGGTCGATACCGCCTTCCCGGGCCTGACGGGTCAAGTCATGGGTAAAGCGCGCCAGCAACGCATCGCTGCTCGACACAGGGTCGACCTCAGGCGCCAGGCTCAACAAATAACTGCACACACGCTGTGCATCCAACCGGTTCAGTACCGCCTGATAACCACTGCCGGCGTGTTGTAACGGATGACGCAACAGCGCCAGTAACAGAGCGCCGTGATCAACGTCCGCCTGCCGCAGCTCCAGGCGGGCCAACATCAGGGCTTGCTGCAGCCATTGCACCAGGGCCTGGGTAAACACAGGATTACGCGAGGCACTCGTGCCAGCTTGGGGATGCAGGGCCGCCTGCAGCTCGCCTGGCTCCACACCCGCATCCACCAACGCCCGCACCAGAATGCCGTGGGGGTATTCCAGCAGGGTCAGCAGCAGGTCCTCCACCAACACTTCCCTGCCGCCGCGTGCCACGCAACGTTCCGCCGAGCGTTCAAGGTCTCGGCGCGCCTGGGGAGCCAATGTCTGGATAAGTTGTTGCAGGTCCACATTCATCATAATCATTCATCCCTAATCAGCATTGCTGGTCACAATGACCACACCGTCGGCACACCCATGCGCCAGCCAAGTTGTCCAGCCGAGGCGGCAGACGTTGTGTTCGCCGATGTGCAATGGCCTGATTTCCTCCTTGAGCAGTACCAGGCGCAGGTCATAGGCCAGAGGGTCGCGTGCCGTCAGCCGTAGCAATGCGCACAGCAACGGATAGTCCCCACCCGTGGGTAAAAACTCATGAAAACGCTGCCAGCCCAGGCCCTGCACATGCACCCTGAACTTGCCGCTGCGGTCAGTGACCCGACTACCCAGCACCTGGTCATGACCGAGCACACTGTTGGTGGCACCCAGCCGATTTTGCTGGGGGACGGCAATGACCACCGAGCGTTCTACCCACTGCTCGACGAACAAGCGGGTGTGCTTGAAGTAGTAACGCAGCACCGTCTCGATCAAGGCTGCCGAATGGGCTCGCAGGCTGAGTAACCCCAGGTAGGGCAATAGCCGTTTGCAGTTCAATTGGGTAGTCGCGCGGAGGTGCTGGCCCTTCAACCCGATCAAGGCAAACATCTGCTCGGAAAAGACATCCCGGGCGCCAGCCTGAAAAAACGCCCGGTACCGGTACTTGCGCCAGATCGGCAGCATCAGCCGTTGTAACCGATGATGAAACAGGTCGAGGAAGTCCCGGGTAGCCTTGCCGCCCGCACCGTCAACAATCGCTTGTTCGCCATAAAACGCCGGCAATGGCGAACAAGCGCCGCACAGCCCCAACACGTTGAGGCAAAGACGCGCGCGCAATTGACCGTGTTCAACAAAAAACTCCACCCGCTCAATATCGTGACCGGGGAAACCAAGACCTGGGTTGGCCTGAAACTCCAACAAGTCATACAGCGCGTCGTCATCCAGCATCGGATGAGCATCGCGCAAACGCCTGATCACCTGCAAAACCGCCTGGAACAGCGAGTATTCGCGGATGACGCTGGACAGTGCCGTCAAAGCAGGGGCTGCTGGCCCATCCGGGGTGGCCATAGGTACACGTCTCCTTGTGTGCTGATGACTCGCAATTCGTGATAGGTATTAAGGCTGGCGTAAAGCGCGAAGAATTCGTTGAGTACCGACGCGAACACAAACACCTCGCCCTGGCCAAGAAAGCCTTGTGGATCAATCGTCAGGTCGATTCGTAAGCCCCTGAACGGCAAGCCACGGTGCAGTCGGTCGACAGCCGAGTGCCTGATGGATCGCAATGCGCCAAGCTTTCGCTCACTGACTTTCTGCGCCTGCCGGTCGTGGTAGCGCGGCAGGTCGTAGGTTTCGAGAATGACCTTCAAGGCATTGATGTCGGTCAATGACAGGTAGTTGAGCGACATGTTGCTGATGAGCCGCCAGAGAAAGTCCTGCTCCAGGGGGGGCGAATAGCTCGCGGTCGGCATGCAGATATTACGAAACGACAACCCTTCCGGTGTCTGCTCGCAAGGTTGGTTGATCTCCCCGATCTGAAGCAGCCGAGGCAGGTCGTGGTTGGTACACGTCAGCTCGATCGACAGGGTTTCCGGGCCATGCTCCGGAGCATTGGAAAACCCTAGCCAGGTATCGAGGCCCGCGTGCTGTGCCGATGCATGTTGGCGAATGCTGTAGCTGGCGGAGGCCGCCGACAGTGCGTCATCGCTGTCATGCTCGAAGGACTCAAACGGTACGTAGGTCCGATATCCCGACCCGCCGGGGCGCCAACCCGTGACACTGTCCACGGAAAATACACAGGCGTTTTCCCGTGAGTATTCACCCGGTATCACCAGGTATTCGTCCTGCTTGCCGTCCAGGCGGATCGGCACGGCGTCATGTTTGAACAAATTGGCGATGGGCGTGCAGTACAGCTTCACGTTGTCCAGGGTGGGGTGATGGGGATCACGCCATGGGTTACGCAGTTTGAAACGCAGCACCACCGCACACACCTGCTTGAGCAGCTCATGGGGCAAACCGTGCAGTACATCCAGGCCCACCACGTCGACAAACAGGTACTTGTCAGGAAAGGCAAAGTACTCCTGCAAATGACGATATCCACGAAAGGTATTCATTGGATACGGAATCAACGCCTGCTCCTCGCTGAATCCCACCGGGCGTACCCGGTCGGCGCCCAATCGCAACGAGAGGGGTTGCCCATCCTCCCCACTGACCGGCAGGCCATCGCGACCCAAAGGTAGCAACTCGATACCCTCGAGATGACGCAACAGGCTCAGGTACAGCCCTCGGCTGATGCAGCGATCACCCGCCAGGTGCAGACGTAGTTGATCGAACGTCCATTCACTGAAGTTGCCCCCGACACTCATGTCCAGGTGCAGGCTCAACAGCGCAACCTCGCCCTGGAGGCTGTATTCCAGAGCGCTCAGTTGCAGCGGCAGGACTTGCGTGGCGTAACAGGTACGGAAGCGACAACGCTCACCCTTGAGGGCAGCACTTTCGACCGGGGTATCCCGCGCGACCATCACCCCAGGGCCGACGTGCTTCAACGGATCAAACTGCAAGATGCTGAAGGCGGGCATCGGCCGCATGTAGTTGGGCCACAGCAAATGCATCAAGGAATGAGTCAGCTCAGGCAGCTCATCATCCAGTTTCTGGCGCAAGCGACCGGTGAGAAACGCGAAGCCCTCCAACAACCGTTCCACATCCGGGTCCTGCCCTGGGTCGGCAAGAAACGGCGCGAGCGCAGGGTTACGTTCGGAGAAACGCCGCCCGAGTTGACGCAACGCACTCAGCTCGCTCTGGTAATAACGATTAAAGGACATCCGGCAAAACCTCGACTCGTCCGGGCTCGCATAGTCGCGCAACGAACACCACGGGCTGCTTGACACCCGCCACCATCAGCGTGGCCTCAATGGAGAACGCCTGGGCCAGAGGGTCGTGATCGCGCGGCAATGCAGTAACCTGCACCTGCTTCAATCGTGGCTCGTAGGCCCGTATGAATCGCTCGATCAACAAGCGCGACTGGCTCAATGACTCATGCAGGCTCTGGTTCATATCATTAAGATCGGGCAAGCCGTAGTCCGGCAATGTCTGAACACTGCCCGCACGGATACTGAGCATTTTCCCCAGGTGGCTGGCAATGGACGTCACGCCACAGGCATGTGCGGCCGCCGGGCGTTCGAGGCGCTCGAAAAGGCTATGTTTGTGGGGCATCCCCTGACCTTCTTTCATTCTTTGTCGAGCTTGCCAACCAGAGACAAAGTGAAGTCCGCCCCCATGTACTTGAAGTGCGGTCGCACACTCAGGTTGACGCGGTACCAGCCAGGCTCGCCATCTACGTCACTGACAACGATGCGGGCCGCTCGCAGCGGACGCCGCCCACGCACTTCGGCACTGGGGTTTTCCTGGTCGGCGACGTACTGGCGAATCCACTTGTTGAGCTCCAGCTCGAGGTCTGTGCGCTCTTTCCACGAACCCAACTGTTCACGCTGCAATACCTTCAGGTAATGGGCCAGCCTGTTGACCACCATCATGTAGGGCAACTGGGTCCCCAGGCGATAGTTCAGCTCGGCGTCCTTGCCCTCTGCGCTGATGCCGAACTGTTTGGGCTTCTGCACCGAACTGGCGGAAAAAAACGCGGCATTGTCACTGCCCTTGCGCATCGTCAAGGCAATGAAGCCCTCTTGCGCAAGTTCGTATTCGCGGCGATCGGACACCAACACTTCGGTGGGGATCTTGGTCTCGATTTCGCCCATGCTATGGAAGTGATGCAACGGCAAGTCTTCCACGGCCCCTCCGCTTTGCGGACCGATGATGTTCGGGCACCAGCGGAACCGCGCGAAGCTTTCGGTCAGGCGTGTGGCGAAGGCATAGGCGGTATTGCCCCACAGGTAATGCTCGTGGCTGCTCACCACGTTTTCCTGGTAGGCAAAGGTCTTGACAGGACACTCAAGGGGATCATAGGGCGTACGGAGCAGGAAGCGCGGCACGGTCAGACCGATATAACGCGCATCTTCGCTCTGGCGAAAGCTTTGCCATTTGGCAAATTGCGGCCCTTCGAAATGGTCCTTGAGATCCTTGAGGTCAGGCAGTCCCGTGAAGCTTTCCAGGCCGAAGAACGCCGGCCCGGCTGCGGCAATAAAAGGCGCGTGCGCCATGCACGCGACACTTGAAGCGTATTGCATCAGTTTCACATCGGGCGCGCTGGGGGACAGGAAGTAATTGGCAATGATCGCGCCCACAGGCTGACCACCAAATTGACCGTACTCAGCGCTGTAGACATGTTTGTACAACCCGGATTGAGTCATTTCCGGTGAGTCTTCGAAATCATCCAGCAAGTCTTGCCGGGAGACGTTCAACAGTTCGATCTTGATGTTTTCACGAAAATTGGTGCGGTCGACCAGCAATTGCAAACCTTTCCAGGAAGCTTCCAGGGCCTGGAACTCCGGGTGGTGCAAAATTTCATCCATTTGCTGGCTGAGCTTCGTATCGATCTCGGCAATCATTCGGTCGACCAGGCGCTTCTTGACGGGCTCGCCGTGGTTCTGTGGTTTGATCAACTCCTCGATAAACGCCGAGACACCCCGCTTGGCGATGGCATAGGCCTCGTCATCCGCACTCAGCAGTGTCTGGGCAATGATGTTGTCGAGGATGCTGTAATCCTCACTGGTGTGTTCCGGTATCGGATTCTGTTGGGTGGTCATGCGGTCAGTGTCCTTTTACTGAAAATGTCAGGCGGTGTGGTTGCCCAGTTCCAACTCGGCCAATACCCGGGCGCGGGACTCGTCATCCGCCAGGGCGTGCTCAATGGCTTTGCGAAAGCTTGGTGTATTGCCCAGCGGTCCTTTGAGAGCCATGAGTGCTTCACGCAATGCCATCAGCTTGTGCAATTCGGGTATCTGCTCCACCAGGTTCGCGGGATTGAAATCCTTCATGGCATTGATACGCACCTCAATGGCCAGCTCCTCGACCTCAGCACACTCCTGCAGGCGATTGGGTACGTTCAGCGTCAGGCTTAGCGCTTGCTTGGCCAGCACGTCATCAAGGGTGTTCTTGTCGATGGCAATGGGCTTGCGGTCTTCAAGCTTGCGTACATCCTCACGCTGGGTGAAGTCACCCAGCACCAGCAGCTTCAACGGCAGTTCGACTTCATCCTGCGCCCCACCGATGGCGGGCTTGAAGGTGATATTGATACGTTCCCTGGGCGCTACCGAACCTTCTTTGGCCATTGTGTTTCTCCTTTTCCAAGTGGCTCGAAAGCCTATTCAAGTACCGCTTCAAGATCGAAGAGGCATAGCCTGCGATGGGTGTCTTCCTTACGCTCGCGCACGGCCTGGTTTTGTGGCAACAAGTCACAGCAACGATGAAGCAGTTGGGTCACTTGCAAGGCCAACTCCGGCTCCCAGTGTTCCAGGCCCCTGCGTTGCAGCTCGTTGTCCAGATGTTCGAGCTGGATCTTCGCCAACTCGTGTTTGCCCGCCTGCCCACATAGACGCGCCTGCGCAAGTCGCCAATGAAAACGGGCACGATCGCTGTGAGCGGCATGCATGCCCTGCTTGAGTTCATGGACGGCCGCCTTGAGCCCGTCCTTGCGCAGCCGCAGTCGTGCCGCTTGCAAGGCCGCCTCCCAAGGCTCGGCATCGGCATCCACCACTGTCAGTGATTCGGGCAACTGCAGATGACGGGCAACCTGCTGCGCGATCCAGTTACGCGTGGGGACATCGGCAAAGGGAGCACCATCGTGAAAACGAAACTCGGGCAGGTTGGGCAAGCGCTGCAGCAACAGGGCAAAGCTCACTTCCAGCTCAGTCATGGCCAGGTCGGCCTGCAGCGCCTCCAGGCACTGCCAGACCATGTACAACCCGTCAAACCAGAACAGCGCACCGGCGAGACTGGCCTCGAGTTCGAGCATCAAGTCGGTGTAATAGCCTTGGGCAAGCCGCTCCTGATAACGCTTGAGCTTGTCGGGTGCAGGCCCGCGCAAGGTGGTTATCCGTTCGCTGTCAGCGTCCGGGTAGCTGACGAGGGTCAGCCAGGTCAGCGCCCGATTCAGGCGCAGTGCGCGCAGGTCAGCGGCGTTCTGGCGCAACCACCAGGCACACAAAGGACGGGCCTGATCCTGTAAGGCGCGCAGCAACTTGTGGGCATCTTTCTCGGTGCCCACCACAACCTCGGCATTCTGCAACAGAGTGGTCACCTGCTTGACCTGCCCCTGCCCGGCAATATCGCCCAAGCTCGCGACCGGAGAATCGTCTTGCGCAACACGCTCCAACCGCTGGGCCAGTTGCCTGCGAATCGGCAGGAACAGCGGCGCGTTATCTTCCAGGCGCTCGACACAGCACTTATCGAGACACACCAGATGTTCAAGCACGGATTCGAACAAGGGCTGCTGACCCTGCAGCGACGGGTTTTGCGCGAAGAGGGACTCGAGGCGCCCCGCCAGCCAACTGAAGGCTGCGCCACGAGTACGCGGTTTTTCGGGATAGACCGCAGACCAATGATGCTCACAGAGATAGCGCAATAACCCAAGGCCGGCCAACAGCCCTGGAAAGGATTCCCGTTGATACAATGCCCAGGTCAGCCAGACGACGACCCGCAGATCCTTGGATTGTTGACGCAACAGGTACTCGCCGATTTCCAGGACCTTCTGCCAGTCGGTCTGGACGCCCGCATGAATCGATTGCGCCTTGCCCAATTCGAACTCCAGAACTTCATACTCACTTGAATAGCGCATATCGCTGCCGGCAAAACTCGTCCGCGTGCAGGGCGACCGTGCAAGTTCAAGGTAATCGTTATAGAGTTTTTCTGAATAAGACATTCGGCACAATTACCCAAAACAAAAAGTTCAAAGCATTAACATTTAAACCATATATCAAAGCGCCATCCAATCTTCGCCAGCGCCACCGCAAAGTTCGTAAACCTTAGCCATGCAAACAGCATTCAACAAGCAGCGCCTCGACACTTAAGTAATTTCCTACAATCACTGCAATTCAAGGCCTGCGCAGGGTTTTGCGCAGTTAAACCCTCATCTGTTTCCGAATATCCTTGCCAAGCCCAATACCAACAAACCAAACTCCATGAGCAACTAAATGCGCACTTATGCGCAACGTATTCTGCATATATTCGATTAAATCATGCACCTCCAATCAAAAAACCACCCCACTGACCGCCGGACCCACTGTTTTTATTGGGACTGATACTTTCGGGCACGCTTCTTGTTAATGAGAGTTGCCCGACCGGCACCATTACCGGTTGGAACGACCTCATCAATCAGGCAAGGAAACCCGTCATGCCAACACCCGCGTATCTTTCCATCACCGGTGTCAAACAAGGTTTGATTACGGCAGGCACTTTTACCCAGGACTCGGTAGGCAACATTTATCAGGAAGGCCATGAAGACCAGATTCTGGTCCAGGCCTTTGCTCATCAGGTGATCATCCCCCGCGACCCGCAGTCGGGTCAGCCGACGGGCCAGAGGGTCCACAAGCCGTTGATGATCAGCAAGGTCTTCGATAAGTCATCGCCCTTGCTGTTCAGCGCATTGACCAGCGGTGAAGAGGTCAAATGCCGACTGGAGTGGTTCCGAACATCATCGGCCGGCACCCAGGAGCACTACTTCACGATTGAACTGGAGGGCGCGACGCTCGTGGACATCCAATCCCGCATGCCCAATTGCCAGGACCCGGACAATGCCCACTTCACTCACCTGGAGGATGTGTATTTCACCTATCGCAAGATCGTATGGACCCACGAAGTGTCCGGCACATCCGGATCGGATGACTGGCGCAGCCCGGTAGCGGGTTAAGTCGGACCTGTGCAGGAACGGGTGCCAGGGATGGCACCGTTTCTGCCAAGCAGCTACACCATCGCCAAGGGATGCTTGCGCTTGGGTGCGCCGAACACCCGATCGATGGCATCCAGGTCGTGCTCATCCAGCAGCACCTTGGCGGCGGCCGCATTAAGCCGTACATGCTCCGGGGTGACCGCCTTGGGGATGGCGATCACACCGTCCTGGCGCAGCACCCAGGCCAGGGCGACCTGGGCGGGCGTGACCTCGTGGCGGCGGGCGATCTGCTTAAGGGTCTGGCTGGACAGCAACGCCCCACCCTGGGCAATCGGGCAGTACGCCATCAGCGGCAAATGGTGTTGTTGCCACCAGGGCAACAGGTCGAATTCGATCCCGCGCTCTTCGATGTTGTACAGCACCTGATTGGTCGCGCAGGCCGGGGATGCGAGTTCCTGCAGGTCGGCCACATCGAAATTGGATACGCCCCAGCGGCCGATCTTGCCCGCCTCACGCAGGCGCTCGAACGCTTCGACGGTTTCTTCAAGCGGGTACTGGCCACGCCAATGCAACAGATACAGATCAATGTAGTCCGTGCCCAGGCGCTGGAGGCTGGCTTCACACGCACGGGGCACGCCCTTGTGGCTGGCGTTGTGCGGGTAGACCTTGCTCACCAGGAACACCTGGTCGCGCCTGCCGCTGATGGCTTCGCCGACGACCTCCTCGGCGCCACCCTCGCCATACATCTCGGCGGTATCGATCAAAGTCATGCCCTCGTCGATCCCCAGTTGCAATGCCGCAACTTCGGCGCGGCGCCGGTCTGGGTCTTCGCCCATGCGCCAGGTTCCCTGGCCGATGACAGGGACGGGAACGCCCGCCAGATCAATGGTGCGCATGACAACCTCCTGATGAATTCGCGGATTAACAGTGTGGCATTACCCGGACAAAAGGGTTCAATCGAAGTATGGTTACCCTTTGCCAAGTCGCCAGGAAGGACCTGCAATGCTGTTTGTCGTGATGCTCGGGGGCAAGCACCCACGGGCAAGAATTGAAGTTCACGATGTGGTGTTCGCCGTAGCGGACACGCTGGAAGGCACCTACCCGCAATTGCGCGAGGGCTGGTTTGGCAGCCCCAAGGGTGTGCATATTGATTCGTGGATGGCGGTGGATGGCGTCGACGGCTGGAAGGTCGAACTCAGCCAACTGGCCCCCGCTGCCGACGCCCATCACCTGTACTTCATCAACCTTGGCGGCTATGAAACCAACAGCTTTGGCGAAGCCCACCACTACCTGCTGGTGGTCGCCCGCAACAAACAGGAGGCAACCCGCAAGGGCAAGCAACAAATGTTGCGCCACTGGTCCCAGGCCCACACCGACGGCGTGATGGATATCGACGACTGCCTGCCCATCGACCTGGTGGACGGCCGCTACCTGCACCTGGTGCAAGGTGACCATCGGCCGATCATTCAGCAGAATGACTACATCGTCTTGAATTGATGGGGGTTTATTCGACCGGACATCAGATGACTTAGGTAATGTCAGACGCAACACTGCTGTTGCTGTTGCTGTTGCTGTTGCTGTTGCTGTTGCTGTGGCTCTGGCTCTGGCTCTGGCTCTGGCTCTGGCTCTGGCTCTTGATCTTGATCTCAGGCGCCCCATCAAACACGCTGGCCGAACGCAGGCTTGAATCCGTGGGTAACCCGGCAGGACGCCGGGTTAGCCGTCCTGGGCCAGGGATGGCCCATGACGGCGGCCCACGGATTCAAGCCTGCGTTCGGGCACACCGAGCCTAGGCGAGGTGCCGAGTGTTGGGGCAAGAGCCCTTTTGGTTACTTTGGGCTGGGCCGGCATTCCGGCTCTTTTCCAAAAGTGACCCGCCGTAAGGGCGGAACCCTAAGTGGCAGTTACCGCAGCAACGGATATGTACTCGGTCTGATCCAACATCCTGGTCGGCTGTCATGCCGCCATCGGGAGCAAGTCGAATCGTCGCACCGCCCCTCCCACATTTGATCGCTATGCATCAGGCAGATATCAGTCTGCTCTGGATCTCACTCCATCACGCCAATACCCAAGCTCAACGCACCAACCAGAAACCCAGCGGAACTTTGCCAGGAAATAACCGCCTGAATCCGGTACGCTCACCGTTTTTACTCAAGGAGTTAATCCCCATGGCCAAAGCCACCGCCCGTCACATCCTTGTTGCCACTGAAGACAAGTGCAACGAACTCAAGGCCCAAATCGAAGGCGGCGCCGATTTCGCAGAAATCGCCAAAGCCAACTCCAGCTGCCCATCCAGCCGCCAGGGCGGTGACCTGGGTTCGTTCGGTCCAGGCCAGATGGTTAAAGAATTCGACACCGTCGTCTTCAGCGCCCCGGTCAACACCGTGCAAGGCCCGGTGAAAACCCAGTTCGGCTACCACCTGCTGGAAGTCACCAGCCGCCAGGACTGATCCCGTCCGCGCTGCTGCTTGAAACAACGGCCCGCCTTTTGGTGGGCCGTTGTGCATGTGACGACTGGCGACGCTGATGCTGTTAGCGTACAAATCCTTATTCTTCTTCACCCGGCGTTCAAGGCTGACAATGCGATTGGCTTTTTCCAGACTGCTCAGTACCTCCCTGGCCCTGCTGCTGGCCAGCACCGCCGTGATCGCGGCGCCCCAACCGTCAATGACCGTATACGGCGAGCCGGCCAAGTATCCCGCCGGTTTCAGCCATTTCGACTACGTCAACCCCAACGCCCCCAAGGGTGGCAGCCTGCGACGCTCGGCGATTGAAATCGGACGTTTCGACCATGTGCTGCCGTATATCGACAAAGGCATCGGCGTCTCCCAGGTCGACGGCTGGCTGTATGCGCCCCTGGCCCTGCGCTCACTGGACGAACCCTATACGGTGTATGGCCTGGTTGCGGAGAAGATGGACCGCGCGGACGACGGCCTGTCCCTGCGTTTCTTCCTCAACCCCAAGGCGCGTTTTGCCGATGGCAAGCCGATCACCGCCGAGGATGTGCGCTACAGCTTCAACCTGCTGATGACCCAAGGCAGCCTGCGCTTTCGCACGTTGTTCGCTGACGTCAAGCACGTCGAAGTCGAAGGCCCGCGCCAGGTCCGTTTTGATTTTTCCAGCAACGAAAACCGCACCCTGCCCCTGGATATCGCCACCCTGCCGGTGTTCCCCGAGCACTGGTGGAAGACCCGCGACTTCGCCAACGGCGGTGGCTACGAAGCCCCCCTGGGCAGCGGCCCGTACAAGGTCGGCAAGATCGACTCGGGCAGCACCATCACCTTTACCCGCGACCCCGACTGGTGGGGCAAGGACCTGCCCGTCAGCCACGGCCTGTACAACTTCGATCACCTGAGCCTGGAGTACTTCGGCGACACCGAGGTGGCCCGCCAGGTATTGCGTGGGGGCGCCTACGACTTCAACCGTGAGTTCTCCGCCACCGGCTATTCCATCGGCTACAACGGCCCGGCCCTGGACGATGGCCGCCTGCAACGCGCGCACTTGGCCAAGGACATGCCGCAACCGGCCCAGGGTTATGTGTTCAATGTGCAAAAACCAATGTTCAAGGACCGTCGCGTGCGCCAGGCCCTGGCGATGCTGTGGGACTTCGAATGGGCCAACCGGCAGATGATGCGCAACGTGTACATCCGCCAGCAAAGCTACTTCTCCAATAGCCCGTTGGCCGCCACCCAACTGCCCACTGCGGAAGAACTGGCGATTCTCGAACCCTTGCGCGGGCAGATTCCCGACGAGGTGTTCACCCAGGTGTTCAAGGCGCCGGTCACCGATGGCAGCGGCATGATCCGTGACAAGCAGCTGCAAGCCCTGGCGCTGCTGGAAGACGCCGGCTGGAAGCCAGACGGCGACAAACTGGTCAACGCCGAGGGCGAGCCGCTGGCGTTCACCTTCCTCAATGCCCAGAACGGGCTGGAACGCCTGTTGTTGCCGTACAAACGCAACCTGGCGCAGATCGGCATCACCTTGAATATCCGCCGCATCGATTCTTCGCAATACGTCAACCGCTTGATGGCCCGCGACTACGACATGATCGTGACGGGCTTCCCGGTCACCACATCGCCCGGCATGGAGCTGTACAACTACTTCGGCTCGACCGCCGCGTTCGATCCGGGCGCCAACAACTACATGGTGCTCAAGGACCCGGCCGTCGACAGCCTGATCAAGGGCCTGGTCAAGGCCGACACCCAGGCGCAGATGCTTACCTATGCCCATGCCCTGGACCGGGTGCTGCAATGGAATTACCTGTGGATCCCCAATTACTACCCGCCCGGCACCTCCGCCGCCTGGTGGAACCGCTTCGGCCGCCCGGCCATCGAGGCCAGGAATGATGAAGCCCTGGAAACCTGGTGGGAAATCAGCCCTACCCCGCTGACAAATGAACAAATGAATGCCGAATTGAAAAAACGCGCAGGAGCTCGCTGATGTTTGCCTATATCGTGAGGCGCCTGCTGCTGATCATCCCGACGCTGGTGATCATCCTGCTGGTGAATTTCGTGATCGTCCAGGCCGCCCCCGGCGGGCCGGTGGAACAAGCCATCGCTCACTTGCAGGGCATCGGCGGCGGCGCGGTCGGCGGCTCATCCGGCGACGGTGTCAGCAGCGGCTCCCGCGCCAGCCGTGGCCTGGACCCGAAACTGATCAAGGACATCGAAAAACAATACGGCTTCGACAAGCCCGCGCCGGAACGCCTGTGGCTGATGCTCAAGAGCTACGCCCAGCTGGATTTCGGCAACAGCTTCTTTCGCGGCGCCACCGTGATCGACCTGATCCTGGAAAAGATGCCGGTCACCATTTCCCTCGGCCTCTGGGCCACGCTGATCACCTACCTGGTGTCGATCCCCTTGGGCATTCGCAAGGCGGTGCGCCATGGCAGCAGTTTTGATGTGTGGAGCAGCACCGCCATTGTGATTGGCTACGCGATGCCGGCGTTCCTGTTCGCGATGTTCCTGATCGTGGTGTTCGCCGGAGGCACGTCATTGAACTGGTTCCCGGTGCGCGGGCTGGTCTCGGAAAACTTCGCCGAGCTGAGCACCGTGGGCAAGATCGCCGACTACTTCTGGCACCTGGTACTGCCGGTCAGCGCGCTGGTGATCGGCGGGTTCGCCACCCTGACCATCCTGACCAAAAACTCGTTCCTCAATGAAATCACGCGCCAGTACGTCGTGACCGCCCGCGCCAAAGGCTTGAGCGAACGGCGGGTGCTGTACGGCCATGTGTTTCGCAACGCCATGCTGCTGGTGATCTCGGGGATTCCCCAGGCGTTCATCAGCGTATTCTTTGCCGGCTCGCTGTTGATCGAGGTGATCTTTTCCCTCGATGGCCTCGGACGCATGAGCTACGAAGCCGCCGTGTCCCGGGACTACCCGGTGGTGTTTGGCTCGCTGTTTATCTTCACGTTGTTCGGCCTGCTGATAAAACTGATCGGCGACCTCTGCTACACCCTGGTGGACCCGCGTATCGACTTCGCCGCGAGGAACGCCTGATGCTTAACCTGTCTCCCGTGGCCCGTCGGCGTTTCGAACGGTTCAAGAAAAACCGTCGCGGCTGGTGGTCGCTGTGGCTGTTTATCGGCCTGTTTATCCTGACCCTGGGCGGCGAGCTGATCGCCAATGACAAGCCCTTGGTGCTCAGTTACAAGCACGAGCTGTATTTCCCGGCGTTCAAGCGCTACACCGAGCAGCAGTTCGGCGGGCAACTGCCGTTCCAGGCCGATTACCGCAGTGACTACGTGCAAAAGCTGATCAAGCAGGGCGGCGGCTGGATGCTGTTCCCGCCGATTCCGTTCAGCGACGACACGCCCAACTACGAATTGACCCGCCCGGCCCCCAGCCCGCCCTCGACGGTGAACTGGCTGGGCACCGATGACCAGTCGCGGGATGTGTTGGCGCGGGTGATCTTCGGCGCGCGGGTGTCGATCCTGTTTGCCCTGGCGCTCACCACCATCAGCGCCGCCATCGGCATCGCCGCCGGGGCCTTGCAAGGCTATTACGGCGGCTGGGTGGATCTGCTCGGCCAACGCATCCTTGAAGTGTGGTCCGGGCTGCCGGTGCTGTACCTGCTGATCATCCTGTCGGGGTTTGTCGAGCCGAACTTCTGGTGGTTGCTGGGGATCATGGCGCTGTTTTCCTGGCTGGCCCTGGTGGATGTGGTGCGCGCCGAGTTCCTGCGTGGGCGCAACCTGGAGTACGTCAAGGCCGCACGGGCGCTGGGCCTGGGCGACGGCAAGATCATTCGCCGGCACATCCTGCCCAACGCCATGACCGCCACCTTGAGCTACCTGCCGTTTATCCTCACCGGGGCGATTTCCACCCTGAGCGCCCTGGATTTCCTTGGTTTCGGCATGCCTGCGGGCAGTGCTTCACTGGGCGAGTTGATTGCCCAGGGCAAGCAGAACCTGCAAGCGCCGTGGCTGGGCTTGACGGCGTTTTTCACCTTGGCGCTGATCCTGTCGCTGCTGGTCTTTATCGGCGAGGCATTACGCGATGCCTTCGACCCACGCTCATGAGTGATTGCGTATGAACCTGATCGAAATCCGCGACCTCAGCGTCGCGTTCAGCGGCCAGACCGTGGTGCGCAACCTGAGCCTGGACGTCCGCCCCGGCGAGTGCCTGGCGCTGGTGGGCGAATCCGGCTCCGGCAAGTCGGTGACCGCCCACTCGATCTTGCAACTGCTGCCCGAGGCCGGTACCGACACCCGCGGTTCCGTGAAGTATCGCGGCCAGGAACTGATCGGCGCCTCGGCGTCGACCTTGCAGAAACTGCGCGGCAACCGCATTGCGATGATCTTCCAGGAGCCGATGACCTCCCTCAACCCGCTGCACAGCATCGAAAAACAGATCGGCGAAACCTTGCTGCTGCATAAGGGCATGGGCGGCAAGGCGGCGCAGGCACGCATCCTTGAGTTACTCGAACTGGTGGGTATCCAGAAACCCCAGGAACGCCTCAAGGCTTATCCGCACCAACTCTCCGGGGGCCAGCGCCAGCGGGTGATGATCGCCATGGCCCTGGCCTGTGAGCCGGAGCTGTTGATTGCCGACGAGCCCACCACCGCCCTCGACGTGACCGTGCAACGCAAGATCCTGCTGCTGCTCAAATCCCTGCAACACCGCCTGGGCATGTCGCTGCTGCTGATCAGCCATGACCTCAACCTGGTGCGCAGCATTGCCCAACGCGTGTGCGTGATGCATGCCGGCGAGATTGTCGAGCAGGCCGGCTGCGAGACCTTGTTCACCGCACCACAACATCCCTACAGCCGCCTGTTACTGGACGCCGAGCCATCCGGCGATGTGCTGTGCAGCGACCCACGGGAGACCGTGCTGGAGGTGGACAACCTGAGCGTGCAATTCCCCCTTGGCGGCGGCCTGTTCCGGCGCAAGACCTACCTGCGCGCGGTGGATGGCATCAGCCTCAGCGTGCAGCGCGGCAAGACCCTGGGGATTGTCGGCGAGTCCGGTTCGGGCAAGTCCACTCTCGGCCAGGCGATCCTGCGCCTGCTGGACTCCACCGGCAGCATCCGCTTCCAGGGCGAGGCCCTCGACCCGCTCAACCACAAGCAGATGCGCCCGTGGCGCAAACAGATGCAGGTGGTGTTCCAGGACCCGTATGGCAGCCTCAGCCCGCGCATGTCGGTGCAGCAGATCATCAGCGAAGGCCTGGAAGTGCATGCGCCGTGCAGCCTGGCCGACCGCGATGCGCAAGTGATCCAGGTGCTCAAGGACGTGGGCCTCGACCCCGCCAGCCGCCATCGCTTCCCCCATGAATTCTCCGGCGGCCAGCGCCAACGCATCGCCATCGCCCGTGCGCTGGTGCTCAAGCCGGCGTTGATGCTGTTGGACGAACCCACCTCCGCCCTCGACCGCACCGTGCAGAAGCAGGTCGTAGCGTTGTTGCGTGAGTTGCAGGAGAAGTACGGCCTGACCTACCTGTTTATCAGCCATGACCTCGCCGTGGTGCGCGCTATGGCCCATGACATGATCGTGATCAAGGACGGCAAGGTGGTGGAGCGCGGGCCGAGCCATGCAGTCTTCGACGCGCCGCAGCACCCGTATACCAAAGAACTCCTGGCGGCGGCCGGCGGGCTGTCGTCATGAGTACCAGCCTGACGGATTACCAACAGGTTCGCGGCCTGGCGATCCAGTCGCTGTTCGAGATCATCGAGCAGTCCAGCGAAGGCACGGTGATTGTCGACCGCGACGCCAATATCGTCTGGATGAACGAGCGCTACGCCAAGCGCTTCGGCCTCAAGAGTGCCGATGAAGCCATCGGCCAGCCGTGCGAGCGGGTGATTTCCAACAGCCTGTTGCGCCAGGTGGTACGCACCGACCGGCCGATTCTGCTGGACATCCAGGACACCCCCAAAGGCCCGTTGGTGGTGATGCGCCTGCCGATCCACAACGATGCCGGGGCGGTGATCGGGGCGATTGGTTTTGCCTTGTTCGATGAGCTGCGTAACCTGTCGCCGCTGATCGAACGCTACCTGAGCATGCAGCAGGAACTGGCCTCCACCCGTTCGTTGCTGCGCTCACGCCAGAGCAAGTACAACTTCGCGCATTTTATCGGCACCAGCGCCGCCAGCCTGGAAGTCAAACGCCGTGCACGGCGCAGCGCAAGCGCCGAATCGCCGGTGCTGCTGCTCGGCGAAACCGGCACGGGCAAGGAATTGCTCGCCCAGGCGATCCACGGCGCCTCACCGCGTGCGCACAAGGCCTTTGTCAGCATCAACAGCGCGGCGATTCCCCATGACCTGCTGGAAGCAGAATTCTTCGGCACCGCGCCGGGCGCCTTTACAGGCGCCGATCGCAAGGGCCGTCCGGGTAAATTCCAGATTGCCCAGGGCGGTACGCTGTTCCTCGATGAAATCGGCGATATGCCGCTGCCGCTGCAAAGCAAACTGCTGCGGGTGTTGCAGGAAAAGGAATTCGAACCGGTGGGTTCCAACGAGATGCTGCACAGCGATGTGCGGGTGATCGCGGCCACCTCCATGGACCTGGAAGCGGCGATCAAGCGCGGTGAGTTTCGCGCGGACTTGTATTACCGCCTGAATGTGCTGCCGATCCGGGTGCCGCCGCTGCGTGAGCGGCTGGAGGATATCCCGGCGCTGAGCGAAGCGATCCTCGAAGACCTGCGCAGCCAGCATGAGCTGGACCGCGAGGCCCTGGCGCTGTTGGCGCAACATGCGTGGCCGGGGAATATCCGCGAGCTGCGCAACGTGCTGGAGCGCGCGGCGTTGCTGAGCGATGACCTGGTGCTGGACGCCAGGGAAATTCGTGCGGCGATTGGCACGTTCAGCCCGGTGGAACGCGGGGCGGTGGATACGGTTGCGGGTGAGACGTTTGCAGCAGCGCGGGAGCGCTTTGATCGGCAGGTGATTACGGCGGCGCTCGAGGCGTGTGGTGGGAATGTGGTGGAGGCGGCCAGGCGATTGGGGCTGGGGCGGTCGACGCTGTACAAGAAAATGGTGGCACTGGGGATTGCCTAGTCTCCATATAGAGACTCCATTCTCCAGACAAAGACAATCCCTGTGGGAGGGGGCTTGCCCCCGATAGCATCAGGTCAGTTAACACATATGCTGGCTGATACACCGCTATCGGGAGCAAGCCCCCTCCCACATTTGATCTTCACCTGTCTCCAAATTGAGACAAAATTCAAAAATCCTCGAAAAAAATTCAAAAATACCCATATATTTCAACAAGTTGAAAACATGGCACACATCTCGCTATAGCCCTCCCCACCGCTTCACCCACAACAATAACAATCCGATGGAGACACACCATGAGTGTGATCATTGCCCTGGCAGCGCTCGCGTTGCTGATGCTGGCTGCCTACCGTGGCTATAGCGTTATCCTGTTTGCCCCCATCGCCGCCCTCGGTGCCGTGCTGCTCACCGACCCGTCCGCCGTCGCCCCTGCCTTTACCGGGGTGTTCATGGAGAAAATGGTCGGCTTTATCAAACTGTATTTCCCGGTGTTCCTGCTCGGTGCGGTGTTCGGCAAGCTGATCGAGCTGTCGGGCTTCTCGCGCTCTATCGTGGCCGCGGCGATCCGTTTGCTCGGCACGCGCCAGGCGATGCTGGTGATCGTGCTGGTCTGCGCCCTGCTCACCTACGGCGGCGTGTCGCTGTTTGTGGTGGTGTTTGCGGTGTACCCGTTTGCGGCGGAGATGTTCCGCCAGAGCAATATCCCCAAGCGCCTGATCCCGGCGACCATCGCCCTCGGTGCGTTTTCGTTCACCATGGACGCCCTGCCCGGCACGCCGCAGATCCAGAACATCATCCCCAGCACCTTCTTCAACACCACCGCCTGGGCGGCGCCGTGGCTGGGGCTGACCGGCACGATTTTCGTGTTCTGCGCCGGCATGCTCTACCTGGCGCGCCAGCGCAACAAGGCCCAGCGCGCGGGTGAAGGCTACGGCACCGAGCTGCGCAACGAGCCTGAGACCGCCGAGAACATTGCCCTGCCCAACCCTTGGATCGCGCTGTCGCCGCTGATCCTGGTGGGCGTAATGAACCTGCTGTTCACCCACTGGATCCCGCAGTGGTACGGCAAGACCCACAGCCTCAGCCTGCCGGGCATGAGCGCGCCGGTGACCACTGAAATCGCCAAGCTCACCGCGATCTGGGCGGTGCAGGCGGCGTTGCTGGTGGGGATCCTGATGGTGCTGGCGTTCGGGTGGTCGGCGATCAAAAGTAAGCTCGCCGAGGGCAGCAAAAGCGCGGTCAGCGGCGCGTTGCTGGCGGCGATGAACACCGCTTCCGAATACGGCTTTGGTGCAGTGATTGCCTCGCTGCCGGGCTTTCTGGTACTGGCGGACTGGCTGAAAGGCATCCCCAACCCGCTGGTCAACGAAGCGATTACCGTGACCCTGCTGGCCGGTATCACCGGCTCTGCGTCCGGTGGCATGAGCATCGCCCTGGCGGCCATGTCCGAGAGCTTTATTTCGGCGGCCCATGCGGCCAATATTCCCCTTGAAGTGCTGCACCGGGTCGCAGCCATGGCCAGCGGCGGCATGGACACCCTGCCCCACAACGGCGCGGTGATCACGCTGCTGGCGGTGACCGGCCTGACCCACCGCGAAGCCTACAAGGACATTTTCGGCATCACGATTATCAAGACCCTCGCGGTGTTCGTGGTGATCGGTACTTTCTACGCCACCGGCATTGTGTGAGGTTTTCATGACGACATTGAACGGCAAGACCGCCCTGGTTACCGGTTCCACCAGCGGCATCGGCCTGGGCATCGCACTGAGCCTGGCCAAGGCCGGCGCCAACCTGATCCTCAACGGCTTCGGCGACGCCAGTGCGGTGGTCGCCCAGGTGCAGGCGTTTGGCGGCAAGGTCGGCCATCACCCGGCGGACGTCAGCGACCCGGCGCAGATTGCCGACATGCTCGCGTACGCCGAGCGTGAGTTCGGCGGTGTCGACATCCTGGTCAACAACGCAGGCATCCAGCATGTGGCGGCGGTGGAGGACTTCCCGGTGGAGCGCTGGGACGCGATCATCGCGATCAACCTGTCGTCGGTGTTCCACAGCACACGCTTGAGCTTGCCAGGCATGAAAGCCAAGGGGTGGGGGCGTATCGTCAACATCGCCTCGGTGCACGGCCAGGTCGGCTCGGTGGGCAAGGCCGCGTATGTGGCAGCCAAGCACGGCGTGATCGGCTTGACCAAGGTGGTGGGCCTGGAGACCGCCACCAGCAACGTGACCTGCAATGCAATCTGCCCCGGCTGGGTGTTGACGCCGCTGGTGCAGAAGCAGATTGATGATCGTGTGGCCAATGGCGTCGACCCGCAGCAGGCGCAGCATGATCTGCTGGCGGAGAAACAGCCGTCGCTGGAGTTCGTGACACCGTCGCAGTTGGGTGAGCTGGTGCTGTTCTTGTGCAGTGAGGCCGGTGCGCAGGTGCGGGGTGCGGCGTGGAACATTGATGGCGGCTGGCTGGCCCAATAAAACCAGACACTGGATATCTAAACTGTGGGAGGGGACTTGCTCCCGATGGCGGAGGGTCAGTACCACACGGGCTAGCTGATACTCCGCTATCGGGAGCAAGCCCCCTCCCACAGTAGAATTCTATTGTTTTGAAGACCTGCATAAAAACAAGAGACCTTGCTGATGTCCGAGATCCTCTGGCAACCCTCCCCGGAACGCATCCGCAACACACGGATGGACCAGTTCCGACGCTTTATCAATGATCGCCACGGCGTGCAGCTCAACGACTACCCGGCCCTGCACCAGTGGAGCATCGACCAGCGCCCGGACTTCTGGCAGGCAATCGTCACGTTCTTCGAGGTGCAGTTTCGTAGCCCACCCAGCGCAGTGTTGATCGAAGACGCCGAGATGCCCAGCGCCCAGTGGTTTCCGGGCGCGAGCCTGAATTTTGCCGAACACCTGCTGCGTCGACGCGACGATCACCCGGCCGTGGTCGCGATCAGTGAAGACGGCCAGCGCGAACAACTCACCTATGCCGAACTGGCCGCCCATGTCGCCGGCCTGCAAGACAGTCTGCGGGCGGCCGGTGTCGGCAGCGGTGACCGGGTGGCCGCGTGCATGCCCAACACCTGGCAAACCCTGGTCGGCATGCTCGCCACCACCAGCCTGGGCGCGATCTGGTCGTGCTCCTCACCAGACTTCGGCACCCAAGGCGTCATCGACCGCTTCGGCCAGATCGAGCCCAAGGTGCTGATCACCTGCGCCGGCTACCGCTATGCCGGCAAAACCATCGACCAAAGCGCCAAGCTCAATGAAATCCTCGAACGCCTACCGTCCCTGGAACAATTGATCATCGTCCCGTATGCACGGCCCCACGCCTGCGTCGAGGACTATCAGACCCAGGCCCGCGTTGCCCTGTGGAACGACTTCTACCAACCCGGCGGCGAGCCTGCGTTCGTCGCGGTGCCGTTCGATCATCCGCTGTACATCCTCTACTCCAGCGGCACCACCGGCGTGCCCAAATGCATCATCCACGGCACCGG
This sequence comes from Pseudomonas sp. B14(2022), assembly GCF_012030485.1. NCBI lineage: Bacteria > Pseudomonadati > Pseudomonadota > Gammaproteobacteria > Pseudomonadales > Pseudomonadaceae > Pseudomonas > Pseudomonas sp. B14(2022). Next base: position 112,070 of record NZ_JAAUVM010000008.1, on the reverse strand, counting down.
CGGCGTGCTGCTCACCCACCTCAAGGAACACGGCCTGCACGCGGACATATCCCGCGAGGACTGCCTGTTCTACTACACCACCTGCGGCTGGATGATGTGGAACTGGCTGGTCTCGGTGCTGGCGATCGGGGCCACGGCGGTGCTGTATGACGGCTCGCCATTTCATCCCGGCCCGGAACGCTTGATCGACCTGATCGACGCGGAAAAGATCAGCGTGTTCGGCACCAGCCCCAAGTTCCTCGCCACCCTGGAAAAGGCCGGGCTGCAACCGCGCCTGAGCCACGACCTGAGCAGCCTCAAGGGCCTGATTTCGACCGGCTCGCCCTTGTCGCCCCAGAGCTACGACTACGTCTACCGCGAGATCAAGGCCGAGCTGTGCCTGTCCTCAATGTCTGGCGGCACCGATATCGTCTCCTGCTTTGTGATCGGCAACCCGGTGTTGCCCGTACGGCGCGGTGAAATGCAATGCAAGAGCCTGGCGATGGCCATTGAGGTGTGGGACGACCAGGGCCAACCGCTGCTCGAGGAAAAAGGCGAACTGGTGTGCACCCGGCACTTCCCGGCGATGCCCATCGGCTTGTGGAACGACCCGGACCAGAAGAAGCTGCGCGCCTCGTATTTCAGCCAGTTTCCCGGCGTATGGGCCCAGGGCGACTACGCCGAACAACGCGCCAACGGCAGCTTGCTGATTCACGGCCGCTCCGACGCGGTGCTCAACCCGGGCGGCGTTCGCATCGGCACTGCGGAGATTTATCGCCAGGTGGAAAAAGTCCCACAGGTGCTGGAGAGCCTGGCCATCGGCCAGCGCTGGCAGGACGATGTGCGCGTGGTGCTGTTTGTGCGCCTCGATGACGGGATCGAACTGGATGAGGCCCTGGAGCAGCAGATCCGCCAGGTAATACGCGCCAACACCACGCCGCGCCATGTGCCGGCGAAGATCCTCGCCGTCAGCGATATTCCCCGTACCATCAGCGGCAAGATCGTCGAACTCGCAGTGCGCAACGTGGTGCACGGCGAGCCGGTGAAAAACACCGACGCCCTGGCCAATCCGGAGGCCCTGGCGCAGTTTCGCGACCGACCTGAGCTGGCGTAAAGATGAAAGGTTTCAGCCTTAAAGCACTCATTTGAAGACAAACCCTCAATGCATGCTATTTTTCGAGGGTAGTCACCCATAGGTTTCCCACGGGATAATGGGTGTTGTCTTTTTTCAAAGCGTTACGCTCAGGGCTTTTTATGAAGGGAACAACCACCGGTAGCGAAGCCGCTGCATTGATTGCGCGGCTGGACTGGGCACACAGCCCCCTCGGTGAGGCCAATGATTGGCCGCAAAGCCTGCGCACAGCCGTGGACATCGTCATCCACTCACCGATGCCGATGCTCCTGCTGTGGGGCAGCGAACTCACCCAACTCTACAACGACGGCTTCGCCCTGCTGGCGGGCAACAAGCACCCCGACGCCATGGGCCAGCCGGCGCACCAGACCTGGCCGGAACTCGAAAGCTTCACCGCACCGATCTACGACGCCGTACTGACCGGCCAGGTGCGTACCTTCAGCGAGCAGCGTTTCGTCCTGCAACGCAACAATCGCGACACTGAAATCTGGCTGGACCTGACCTACAGCCCGGTCCGCGATGAAAGCGCCAGCGTGGCCGGCATCCTGGTCACGGCCATCGAAACCAACGAACGTCGCAGAGCCCAGCACAACACCGAGCAGCGCCTGCAACTGGCCCTCGCCGCCACCGACGCAGTGGGCACCTGGGATTGGGACATTGGCGAAGACCGCTTTATCGCCGATGCCCACTTCGCCTACCTGCACGGGGTGGACCCGAGCAACGCCAGCCTGTTGCCCATCAGCGACTACCTGCACGGCGTACACCCCGAAGACCGGGGCACCGTGACGCGCAGCATCAAGCACTGCATCACCCACGGCACCGAATACGCCGAGGAATACCGCCTGCAACAAGCCGACGGCCAGGTGCGCTGGGTGTTTGCCCGCGGGCGTTGCTACAAGGATCATCAAGGCCGCCCCGCGCGCTTCCTCGGCGCGGCACTCGACCTCACCGAGCGCAAGCACACCGAGCAGGCCCTGCGCCAGAGCCAGACCGAGCTGCAGTTGATCATCAACGCCATGCCGGTGCTGATCGGCTACGTCGACCACGAGCAGCGCTTTCGCCTGAACAACAGCGCCTACCTCGAGTGGTACGGCATGACGCCTCAGGAGCTGTACGGCAAGACCATCCGCGAGGTGCTCGGCGACGAAGTGTATGCCGGGCGCGAGGACAAGATCACCGCTGCGCTCAAGGGCAAGGCCTGCAGTTTCATGACCATCACCCCCCATCGTGATGGCCGCCCACGCCATGCGCTGATGAAATACCTGCCGCGCTTCAGCAATGACGGCTCGGTGAACGGTTTCTATATCTTTGTGATCGATGAAACCGAACGCAAACTCACCGAAGAAGCCCTGCGCCACCTCAACGAGAACCTCGAGGAGCGTGTGGCCCAGCGTACCCAGGCGCTGGCCGAAGCCAACGAACGCCTGAAAACCGAGATGTTCGAGCGTGAGCGCGCCGAAGACGCCCTGCGCCATGCGCAGAAGATGGAAGCGGTGGGCCAGCTCACCGGCGGTATCGCCCACGACTTCAACAATATGCTCACCGGTATCATCGGCAGCCTGGACCTGATGCAGCGCTACATCGCCGCCGGGCGCAGCGAGGAAATCGGCCGCTTTACCGAAACCGCCGTATCCTCGGCCCATCGCGCGGCCGCCCTCACCCATCGCCTGCTGGCTTTCTCGCGACGCCAGTCGCTGGACCTTCGCCCACTGGACCCCAACCAGTTGGTGGCGTCCCTGGAGGAGCTGTTCCAGCGCACCAAGGGCGCCCATATCACGCTCAAGGTGCAACTGGGCCGCGATATCTGGCCGGTCAACACCGACGCGAGCCAACTGGAAAATGCCCTGCTCAACCTGGTGATCAACGCGCGCGACGCCATGCCCGACGGCGGCGAACTGCTGATCGAAACCGCCAACAGTTACCTCGACGGCACCGATATCACCACCCTCGAACCGGTCAGGGCCGGCGACTATGTGATGCTTGGCGTGTGTGACAACGGCAGCGGCATGGCACCGAAGATTCTCGCCAAGGCGTTCGACCCGTTCTTCACCACCAAACCCATCGGCCAGGGCACTGGCCTGGGGCTGTCGATGATCTATGGGTTTGCCCAGCAGTCCGGTGGTCACGTGACCATCCAGAGCGAACCGGGCCAGGGCACCTGCGTGCGCTTGTACCTGCCGCGCCTGCACGGCACCTCCCTGGAAAGCAGCCTGCCCGCTCAATTGGGCGAAGTTCCGGTAGCCCTTGCCGGCGAAGCGGTGGTGGTGGTCGAGGATGACCCGGCGGTGCGCATGCTGGTGGTCAATGTACTCGACGAGTTGGGCTATACCGCGCACCAGGCGGCGGATGCGCGTGCGGCGCTGCCATTGCTGGAGTCGGACCTGCGCGTGGACCTGCTGGTGACCGATGTCGGCCTGCCCGGCATGAACGGCCGCCAACTGGCGGAGATCGCCCGCCAGCATCGGCCGGGCCTCAAGGTGCTGTTCATGACCGGCTACGCGGAGAAAGCCGCCGAGCGCCAGGGCTTCCTGGAGGACGGCATGGACATGGTCGCCAAGCCTTTTTCCATCGACCTGCTGGCGACCAAAATCCGCAGCATGATCAGCGTCGATGATTCAGTTCAGGCATAATCGCGCGCCGTCGCACACCTGGTAGAGATCAATGAAAGCCCAAGCCCGCCATATCCTGGTGAAAACCAGCGAAGAAGCCGAACAACTCAAGCAGCGCATTGCCAAGGGCGAAGCCTTCGATGTGCTGGCCAAGAAGTACTCCACTTGCCCGTCCGGCAAGCGCGGCGGCGATTTGGGTGAAGTGCGGCCTGGGCAGATGGTCGGGGTGATTGATGCAGTGATCTTCAAGAAGCCGGTGAAGGTGGTTCACGGACCGATCAAGAGCAAGTTCGGGTATCACCTGGTGCAGGTGTTTTACCGCGATTGAGGCGTTGACTTAAGACCGCTATCGGGAGCAAGCCCCCTCCCACACTTGACCGCATTTCATCTGGAGGAATGCGGTCAACTGTGGGAGGGGCGGTGCGACGATTCGACTTGCTCCCGATCCGCCGCAGGCGGCCATTCACCTACTCCCTGGGGATCAGCGCACCGGGCACCTGGATAACCCGGCTCGCCAGCCGATGCCCGGCCAAAGCGGCCTCCTGCGGCGAACCACCCTTGAGCCGACAGGCCAGGTACGCGGCACTGAACGAATCCCCCGCCGCCGTGGTGTCCACCACCTTCTCCACCTTCAATGCCGGCACACCAAAGCGCTCGCCGTCGCAACGAATCAAACACGCATCCGCACCGCGCTTGAGCACCACTTCCGCAATCGCCGGGTACGCCGCGAACACCTGCTCGCTGTCGGCATAACCAAACAGCGCGCGCTCGTCATCTTCAGTCAGCAAGGCGATATCCACCTCGGCCAGTACGGTGCGATAAGCCTCACGGGCAACGTCCACCGTGGCCCACAGCCGTGGCCGGTAGTTGTTGTCGAACACCACTTTGCCGCCACGTCGGCGGGTTTCGATCAGGACTTCGAGCAAGCGCTGCCGCCCGACTTCACCCAGCACCGCCAGGGTAATGCCGCTGAAATACACCACGTCGTACCCCGGCAATGCCGCCAGGATCGGTTCGGCGGCTGGCGTGGTAAAGCAGTCGCGCACCGCCGCTTCGTTACGCCAGTAGAGAAATTTTCGCTCGCCGTTGGCGTCGGTCTGGATGCAGTACAAGCCGGGCAAACGTCCAGACAGGCGCTGGACTCTCTCCAGCCCAAGCCCCTCTTCCTGCCATTGCCGGCACATGGCATCGCTGAAGCTGTCATCGCCCAGGGCGGTAACGTAGTCGACACTGCCGACATCGCCCAGCTCACGGCGCAGGTACACCGCCGCGTTCAGGGTGTCGCCGCCGAAGCTCTGTTGCAGGCTGCCGTCGGCGCGGTATTGCAGTTCGATCATGCATTCGCCGATCAGGGCAATGCGTGGAGAGGCGGTGGTCATGGTTTTACACTCAGAAACGGGTTTCCAGGGACTCGATCACCTGCAACTGCTCATCCACCAGGCAACCGACCTGCCACTTGTCGAAGGTCAGGCAAGGGTGCGAGGTGCCGAAGGAAATGATGTCGCCGATACGCAGCTCGACACCTGCCGCCACGGTCATGAAGGCGTGCTGGTCCATCACGGCGGTGACGGTGCAGGCGCTCACATCATCGCCTTCAGCCGGGAGAATCCCGGCCCGATAGCGTTTGAGCGGCACCGGCAAACCGGCGTCGTAGGCCACGTCGCGCTTGCCCAGGGCGATCACCGCAAACCCCGGCTCAGGCAACGATTGCACATGGGCCCAGACTTCCAGGGCCGGGCGCAGGCCTTCATGAAGGTCGCTGCGGCGGTCGAGCACGCAGCACTGCGCCGCTTTGTAGATACCGTGGTCGTGGGCCACATAACTGCCGGGGCGCAGCACACTGAGGAAACGGCCGGCGGCGTTTTGCGTTTCGAAGGACTCGGCGATCAGGTCATACCAGGCCGAACCCGACGCCGTGATAATGGGCTTGGGCAGGTCGAAGGAACCGTTGTTTTGCAGGTCCACGGCCAGGCGCACCAGGCTCGCGGCGAAGTCGCGGATGCCACTGATGGCGTGTTCGCCGTGGATCACCCCTTCATAGCCTTCGATACCGGTGAGGGCCAGGGCCGGTTGGGCCTTGATCGCCTTGGCCAGGTCGCGCACTTCCTGCTCGCTGCGGCAACCGCAACGGCCGCCGACCACGCCGTATTCGATCATCACATTCAAGCGCAGGCCACGGGCGGCGAAGAACAGGCCCAGGTCGGCGACGTTGTCCGGGTGGTCAACCATGCAGTGGAAGTCAAAATCCTTGTCGGCCAGCAGGTCGGCGATCAACGCCATGTTCGGCGCGCCCACCAACTGGTTGGCCATCAGCACACGGCGCACGCCACCGGCATAGGCGGCGCGGGTCTGCACGGCGTTGGCCAGGGTGATGCCCCAGGCGCCTTGGGCGATCTGGCGCTGGAACAGCGCGGGCATCATGCTGGTTTTGCCATGGGGCGCAAGTTCGGCGCCGCTGTTGCTGACGAAATCCTGCATCCAGCGAATGTTGTGTTCCAGGGCGTCGCGGTGCAGCACCAGGGCGGGCAGGCTGACGTCACGGACCAAATGGGCACCGACGGCGGCGGCGCCCTTTTCAACGGCATTGATGGCAGACATGGAAAACTCCTATTCGTTGATGCGACGGGCCAGGTTATTGGCGCTGTCGATCAACACCCGGCGATAGTCGTTGTAGTTTTTGCTCGCATCGGCGCGAGGGGCGACGATACACAGGGTCGCAATGCTGATGCCCTGCGCGTCCCGGACCGGGGCGGCAAAGCAGTGGGTAAAGGTGTCGGCCACGCTGTCGAAGGAAAAGAACCCATCGAGGGTGGCCTGGCGGATCTGCGCGAGGAAGGTCTCCAGCGGCAGGCGCTGGCCATCCGGCAGGATAAAGTCGTCGTAGTCGATCAGGTCGATGATCTGCTGGTCGCTCAAGTGCCCCAGCAACAGGCGCCCGGAGGCCGTCCACGGGATCGGCGCGTTTTCACCGATGTCCGAGGAAATGCGGAAATGCCGCTCGCCTTCTCGCATCAGCGCCACCGTGTATTTACGCCCGTTGAGCAGGCACATCTGCGCGGTTTCGTGGGTTTGGCTGACGATCTCCTGCAAGGCGTGGTCGGCCTCGCGGGTCAGGTCGAAATGACGCAGGTGCGCCTGCCCGAGGAAGTACAGCTGGCGGCCGAGGTAGACGTGACCGTCCTTGCCCACGGTTTCGAGGATGCGCCGCTCCAACAAGGAGGCGACCAGCTCGTAAACCGTGGATTTGGGGCTGCCGATGCCGCTGGCAATATCATTCGGGCGCAGGGGCTGGCCGATCTCCTTGAGAAAATCGAGGATATCGAATGCACGGTCCAGGCCCTTGGCGCGGCGTTTGATGGTGTCTTCGGTCATGGCAATTTCGGTCCGGTCGAAATGGTAGGGCTGGCGCAGGTCCACTGTGGGAGGGGCAAGCCTCCTCCCACATTTGATCTCTGGTGGGCTTAAGAGTGGGGGCAATTTAGCCCTTTTTCTTGTAGGCCACGCAATCAATCTCGACTTTGCAGTCCACCATCATGTTGGCCTGCACACAGGCCCGCGCCGGAGCGTGTTCCGGGGTGAAGTACTCGCCGAAGACCTTGTTGAAACTCCAGAAGTCCCGTGGGTCTTCCAGCCACACGCCCACCCGCACCACGTCTTTCAACTCGTAGCCGGCTTCTTCGAGGATCGCCACCACGTTGCGCATGGTCTGGCGAGTTTGCTCGATGATCCCGCCAGTGATGATTTCGCCGTCCACCGCAGGCACTTGGCCCGAGACGTACAGCCAACCGTCCGCTTCCACCGCGCGGGCGAAGGGACGAGGCTGGCCACCGCCGGCAGTGCTGCCGGCTCCGTAACGAGTGATGCTCATAAAACGATGCTCCTGATTAAAAACGAATGTTCTTGAGAAATTCCGCCAGGCGCGGCGATTGCGGCCGCTCGAAGATATCCTTCGACGAGCCCTGCTCTTCAATCCGGCCCTGGTTCATGAAGACGATCTTGTCCGAGACTTCATAGGCAAAGCGCATTTCGTGGGTGACCAGCAACATGGTCATGCCCTCTTCCGCCAAGCCCTTGATCACACTGAGCACCTCGCCCACCAGTTCCGGGTCAAGGGCCGAAGTGACTTCGTCGAACAGCATCAGGCTCGGGTTCATGGCAATGGCACGGGCAATCGCCACACGCTGTTGCTGCCCCCCGGACAACTGGCCCGGGAAGTGATTGCGGCGCTCCAAAAGTCCTACACGGTCCAACCATTTTTCCGCGAGTGCCACCGCCTCGTCCTTAGGCATTTTCTTAACTTTCAACAGGCCGAGGGTGACGTTCTGCAACGCGGTCAGATGGGGAAACAGGTTGAACTGCTGGAATGCCATGCCGGTCATCGCCCGGTGCTGGGCGATCACGCGCTCGGGGTGACGCACGCGCTTGCCGCCGATGTCGCTGTAGCCGATGGACTCGCCATCCAGGGTGATCTGCCCGCCCTGGAATTCTTCCAGCAAGTTGACACAACGCAGCAACGTGGTCTTGCCCGAGCCGCTGGAGCCGATCAACGTCACCACGTTGCCGCGCTGCATGGACAGGTCGACGCCCTTGAGCACTTCGACCTCGCCGTACTGTTTACGCAGGCCGCAGATATTCAGCAGCGGTTGGTTGGTTTGAGGTTGGTTCATGGCAAGGCCACCCGCTTTTCAATGTAGCGCCCGAATAACTCGATGGCGTAGTTGATGACAAAGAACAGAAACCCGGCGAACAGGTAAAACTCCAGGGTCATGAAGGTACGTGCGATCACCTGCTGGGTACTCAGCAGCAATTCAGCGACGCCGATCACCGAGAGCAAGGTCGAGGCCTTGACGATTTCCGTCGAGGAATTGACCCAGGTCGGCAGGATCTGCCGCAGCGCCTGGGGCAACAGCACGTAGGCCAGGGACTGCCGGAACGTCAGGCCTATCGCCTTGCCGGCTTCCAGTTGACCACGGGGAATGGCTTGCAGCGCACCGCGCACGATTTCCGCGACGTGGGAGCCGCAGAACAGCGTAAGCCCGACGGCGCCGGCCTGGAACGCGCTGATTTTCCAGCCGAGCGCCGGCAGCATGTAGAAACACGCCAGCACCAGCACAAACACCGGGGTGCCACGGATCAGGTCGACATACAGGCGAAACGGCGCACGCATCCAGAATCTGCCGTAGGTCAACACCAGCCCGGCGAATATGCCAATCAGGGTGCCAAAGATAATTGCCAGCGCCGAGCAGTAAATGCTGGTCTGAAACCCCGCCCAGAGCGTATCCCGGGCGATCCACAACTCATGCAGCCAGCTGGGGGACTCGTACATGGAAACCCTCCTTAACGACGGATCGCCAGACGCTGTTCCAGGTAACGGAGCAGCATGGCGATGAGATAACAGGCCGCCACGTAGAGCGCGGTCGTGACCAGCCAGGTTTCAATCACCCGGTAGCTTTCGACGTTGATCTTGCGGGCGTAATAGGTCAGCTCGGGCACCGCGATGGCGGCGGCCAGGGAGGTGTCCTTGAACAGCGAGATAAAGTTGTTCGACAGCGCGGGCAGTACGTTGCGCAGCATCACCGGCACGGTGATATACGCGCGGATCCGCCATTCGCCGAGGCCGATGGCCAAGCCGGCTTCGCGCAAGCCCTTGGGAATATTCAACAGCCCGGCGCGGAACACTTCGGTCAGGTAGGCGCCGGCGTACAAGGACAAGGTGATGATGAACGACGGAATCTTGTCCAGGCGGATGCCGAGGCTGGGCAAGGCGAAGTAGATCAACAGGATCAGCACCAGGATCGGCGTATTGCGGATCACCGTCACATACACCGAGGCCAGGATGCGCAACGCGCGGTGTTTGGACAGCATGGCAAACGCCATCAACAGGCCGATCACGCAGCCGATGGCGATCGACAGCAATGCCAGTTGCAGGCCCAGGCCGAGCCCCGCCAGCAAGGTGTCGAAATCACGCCATACGGCGGCAAAGTTCAACTGATAGTTCATGGTCAGCAGTACCTGATGGGGGCGCCGTTGGCGGCGCCCCGGTTTTCACGAATCACTTGAACTCGACGGGGAAACCAATCGCAGGTTCCGGCAGGTCCACACCGAACCACTGCTTGAACGACGCCTTGTAGGTGGGGAACTCCACACCGGTCATGGCTTCATGCAGTGCGGTGTTGACGAAGTTCAGCCAGTCCTGGTCGCCACGCTTGACCGCACACGCGTAGGTCTGCGGGCTCCAGGCATAGGCCGGGCTGCGGTAGCGGCCGGGGTTCTGCACCATCAGGTACTTGACCGAGGACTGGTCGGTGGCGGCGGCATCGGCGCGACCGGAGTTCACGGCCTGGTACATCAGGTCGACGCTGTCGTACTGGTCGACCTTGGCCTTGGGCAGCGCCTGGTGCACCAGTTCTTCGGCATACACGTTCTGCAGCACGGCCACGGTGACGCCATCGCCCGCCGCCTGCAGGTCTTCGATTTCCTTGTACTTACTGTTGTTCGGCAGCAACAGGCCCACGCCTTCGCGGTAGTACGGCAGCGTGAACGCCACTTGCTGCGCGCGGCTGGCGGTGACGGTGATGAACTGGCAGCTCATGTCGACCTTGTCGGTCAGCAGGTTGGGAATGCGTGCGTCGGAGGACTGCACCACAAACTCGACTTTGCTCGGGTCGTTGAACAAGCCCTTGGCCACAATGCGGCCGATGTCGATATCAAAACCCTGCAACTTGCCATCCGCTCCCTGGAAGTGCCACGGCGCATTGGTACTGCCTGTACCCACGATCAGGTGCCCACGCTTGAGCACATCATCGAGCTTGCTGTCCGCCGCCTGCACGATGCCTGCGAGGGAAGCCGATGCGGCGAAGAGAAAAACACACGCTTTAAACACGGAAGGTCGGTGATGCATGACAAGCACTCCAGGAGTTGTGTATTCCGCTATACCGGAACTTAGTATGTAACAACGGAATAGACAGCAGAAAGTGTGCCACACGCACCGAGCAAAACCTATGACTACGATAAAACGCTTATTAATCAGACAGATAACTCGCGACGTGAGATGCGGCGTCGCGCCAGCACTTGCAAGCAGATTGCTACCCAAGGCCTCACGCGAGGGTGACAGCACGATTCAAGTGCGTCACCGCCCTGTTACTACGCACATCGGCGGTGCACCCTCCCATGGAAAATCCGCGGTGCTGGACTAGCCTTTGGCACACGCCTCATGACAAGGACCGCACTCCGATGAAGTTCAGTCTTACCCTGGTTTTGCTGTGTTTTCTGGCAGCCGGCAGCGCGCAGGCCAGCAACGACCGCCGAGAATGCAAAGAAGAACTGCGCAAGCTCAAAGCAGCGTTCGACACCAACTACACCAGCCAGAATCACCATGGCTATCGCCGCGCCAAGGCCTCCCGTGACAATGAGGAATATCGCAAGTGCGCGAGCCAGGCGCGCAAGGCCCGGGAACGTGCGGAGCGTGATGCGGACCTGTGAAGGTTGACAGTAGACGGTAGTGGTCCCCCAGCTTAGCGTTGGCGAAAGCCTGTTCGGCTCAAAGGGAGATGATCATGGGGATTGCCACAGCAACCATTGCCAATGCCGAAGACTACCGCCGCGCGCTGAGCACTTCGCGCCCGGTGTTCATGCTGTTTGTCTCAGATCACTGCCCGGCCTGCGGAGTAGCCGGGCCGCTGTTTGAACTGATCGCAGCCCGGTATCGATCAGTGGTGAGCATGGTACTCGATTGCGCGAAAACACCGAGGCACCCAGAGGTTACAGGCACCCCGACGCTGCTGATCTTCCAGAACGGCACCTTGAAGGAAACATTCAAAGGTTTCGGACCGGAAGAGCAGCAAGCGCAGTTTGTGGAAGATACCTTCAGGCGCTATGCACGCCGCAAGGGTGCAATAACACCTGCGTCACCCGCCGCTCCTCCACCGCAGCCACCGTCAGGCGCCAGCCCTCATGCTCCAGGCTATCGCCCACCATCGGCAGGCGGTCGAGCAGGCTCATGACCAAGCCGGCCAGGGTCTGGTAATCCTCGGTCGCGACAGCCTTGAAGCCGGTGCGCTGACGAATCTGGGTGAGGTTCAAGCCGCCATTGGCACGGAAGCCAGCGCCTTCCTCGACAATATCCGGCCCTTCGATCTCACTGGCATCCGGCAATTCACCGGCGATGGATTCAAGAATGTCGGTCATGCTCAATACGCCCATGAAGTCACCGAATTCGTTGATCACGAAGGCGATATGGGTCGACTCCTGGCGCATCTGCTCCAGGGCATTGAGGATCGAAAAGCTCTCCAGCAGGTTGATTGCTCGACGCGCGAGGTGCTCCAGGTTCGGCTCGTTGCCGGCCAGGTATTCCTTGAGCAGTTCTTTCTTGTGCACAAAGCCCAGCGGCTCATCCACCGCGCCATTGCGGATCAACGGCAGGCGCGAATAAGACGAATGCATCAGTTTCAGACGAATCGTGTCGGGATCGTCAGCCAGGTCGATAAAGTCGACGTTGGCCCGCGGCGTCATCAAGGTGCGAATCGGCCGCTCGGCCAGTTGCAGCACACCGCTGATCATCACCCGTTCACGTCGGTCGAATAGCGGCCCTTGCGCAGCATCCGTCTCGCCCAACAGGTCCGCCACGTCTTCGCCCACCTCTTCCACCGCCAGGCTGCGGCCGCCGAGCAGGCGCATCACCGCATGGGCCGTCCGCTCACGTACCGGCAACACCCCCTGCGCAGATTTCTTGCGACGCGCGCGGGCAATCTGGTTGAACACTTCGATCAGGATCGAGAAACCAATCGCCGCGTACAGGTAGCCCTTCGGAATATGGAAACCCAGGCCCTCGGCGGTCAGGGCAAAACCGATCATCATCAGGAAGCCCAGGCACAGCATGATCACCGTCGGGTGGGCGTTGACGAAGCGCGTAAGCGGCTTGCTCGCCACGATCATCAGGCCGATGGAAATGATCACCGCGATCATCATCACCGCCAACTCATCGACCATGCCCACGGCAGTAATCACCGCATCCAGGGAGAACACCGCGTCGAGCACCACGATCTGCGCCACGATCGGCCAGAACATGGCGTACGCCACATTGCCGGTGCGCTGGGCCACATGACCTTCCAGGCGTTCGTGCAGTTCCATGGTGGCCTTGAACAACAGGAACACACCGCCGAACAGCATGATCAGGTCACGCCCGGAGAAGCTCTTGTCGAACACCTCGAACAGCGGCTGGGTGAGGGTCACCAACCAGGAAATACTCGCCAGGAGGCCCAGGCGCATCAGCAGCGCCAGGGACAAACCGATCAACCGCGCACGGTCACGCTGCTCCGGTGGCAGCTTGTCCGCCAGGATCGCAATAAACACCAGGTTGTCGATGCCCAGCACCAGTTCCAGCACAATCAAGGTCAACAGGCCGAGCCAGGCCGTTGGATCCGCTAACCATTCCATTTATATAAGTCTCTTTACAGGTTTCAGAATGCCGGACACGGCAACGCACGATCGGTGGGCCGGGACAAGGCTAGCAGTCGGAATACGGGATGTTTCAGCGGGAACAGCGGCAGCAAATGTCTTGGGGAAAGACGACCGGGAGGCTCCGAGAGGATGTTCATGCACGTCCTGAAATAACAAAAGGACTTGAATCGTACAGTCGAAACACAAATGTCCCACAACGCAAAAGTATTACAAAACCTGTCTTCGAACCCCACACAAAATCATGTGGGAGGAGGCTTGCCCCCCCCACACTTGAGCACTGGCGTGTCAGGTCTTACGGGTTGCATCGTCCAGCGCGAGGATGGTGTGGGCATTAGTGACGGTGGTTGCGAGGGTATTGATCACCCCCGACCGCAACGCCCCCAACGTCGCCGCCGCCTTGGTGTTCTCACTGGCAATCGCCACCACGTCCGGGATGCGAAACAACTCCTGCACCGTCAACCCGATCACCCGCCCCTGAATCGCGTTGACCGCTGGCTGGCCGTGAATATCGATGAAGTCATAGCCCATCATGTCGCCCACGGTGCCGGATAGGCGCGCCTGGGCAATCTCCTGGGGCGAGAACCAGCCCATGCGCACCATGTTGCTGTTTTCGCTCATGTCACCGATGCCGATCAGCGCCATGTCTGCCCGCCGCGCGCGGTCGAGAGTGGAGCGCACCGTATCGTTATTGATCAACACCCCGCGCAGCTCCGGGTTGGCCACCAGGGCCGGGGCGTACAGGCTTTCACTCTCGCCGCCAAAACGCAGGGCCAGGCGCCGGCAGATGTGATCGGGGTTCATGTATTCGCCGGCCTTGAGCGAACCGCCAATGGCGCAGACAAATGTGCAGTTGCGCGTCACCGGCAGGAACACGTTATCGGCCACGGCACCGACATTGCGGCCCATGCCGACGGCGACGATCATGCCGTCGCTCAAGGTCTTGTTCAGGTAGTTGGCCACCAGGCTGGCGACGGCCGAGCGCTGGGTATCGGGATCACTGTGATCGACTGCGATCAACGCGCGATCCAGCTTGAAGCGCGCCACCAGCGCCTGTTCCAGCTCGTTATTCATCGCCGGATGCTGCAAAACGCGCACCTCGACAATGCCTTCATCCCGCGCGCGCTTGAGCAATCGGCTGACTTTTGCCCGCGACAGGTCGAAGCGCTTGGCGATGGCTTCCTGAGTGACGTTCTCGAGGTAATAGAGCATCGCCACTTCAGTCATCTGATCAATATCGCTGGCCATGCGCTGGGTACTGTCACTCATGGGGACGGGCTTCCGTTTCGGCGTCAAAGGCGCATTCTCCCGACTCTTGCCCTGCTACGTCCACTATTGATGCCCATCGCGCTCGATCGCATTGATGCGCTCGACCTTGGCCCCGGAACGGGCCGCCTCGAACTCCGACTCCAGGAACGACTTGACGATACTTTTCGCCAGTTCGGCGCCGATCACCCGCGCGCCGATCGACAGGATCTGCGCATCGTTACTCTTGCGCGCCCGCTCTGCCGAGTAAGTGTCATGGGCCTGGGCCGCACGGATCCCCAGCACCTTGTTGGCCGAAATCGCCATGCCAATCCCCGTGCCGCACACCAGCACGCCCAGGCGCTGCTGCCCGGCGTTGATGGCGGTGGCCACGGCCAGGGCGATGTCCGGGTACAACACCGGCGCGGTGGAATGGGTGCCGAAGTCGGTCACCGGATAGCCCAGCGCCTCGATATGGCGCTTTAAAAGCTCCTTGAGCTCAAAACCCGCTTCATCGCATCCGATAGCCACCGGGAAAGGTGTGTTCATGGCGTCTGGCTCCGCTGCCGAGGTCGTGCTTACGACTGATCAATTGATCACTCAGTGAAATTTCTCTCATTCATTTCGCGGGCTTTACCCCCTTCCTGTCAAGCATGATTTAACTGACCTGCCAGTCAAAGCCGTCTAAAAAAGGCTAATTGGCGTAAAAGATCAGAATCACACCATTTACATGAAAGAGATTGACTGATCAGAATTTCATTTGATACACATATGATCACAGCGAAACATGACTGTGCGACCTAATAAGAATTCACAGCACGAGGACACGCCGATGGCCACGCCATTACTGCTCCAGGCTGAACACGTCGCCAAGGCTTACGCCGGGATCCCTGCCCTGCGTGACGGGCGCCTCTCTCTGCGGGCCGGCAGCGTCCACGCCCTGTGCGGCGGCAATGGCGCAGGCAAGTCGACTTTCCTGAGCATCCTGATGGGCATTACCCCGCGTGATGCCGGCAGCATTCTGCTCAACGGCACCCCCGTACAGTTCAACCGCCCCAGCGAAGCACTCGCGGCGGGGATCGCGATGATTACCCAGGAACTGGAACCGATCCCCTACATGACCGTCGCCGAAAACATCTGGCTGGGCCGCGAACCGCGCCGCGCCGGCTGCATCGTCGACAACAAGGCCTTGAACCGCCGCACCCGCGAGCTGCTGGAAAGCCTGGAATTCGAGGTCGACGCCACCAGCCCCATGCACCGCCTTAGCGTGGCGCAGATCCAGTTGGTGGAAATCGCCAAGGCGTTCAGCCATGACTGCCAGGTGATGATCATGGACGAGCCCACCTCGGCCATTGGCGAGCGCGAAGCCGAAACCCTGTTCAAGGCGATCCGCCGTCTCACCGCGCGCGGCGCCGGCATTGTGTATGTGTCGCACCGCTTGAGCGAACTGGCGCAGATCGCCGACGACTACAGCATCTTCCGCGACGGTGCCTTTGTGGAAAGCGGACGCATGGCCGATATCGACCGCGACCATCTGGTGCGCGGCATCGTCGGCCAGGAACTGACCCGCATCGACCACAAGGTCGGCCGTGAATGCGCCGCCGACACCTGCCTGCAAGTCGACAGCCTCAGCCGCGCCGGCGAGTTCCACGACATCAGCCTGCAACTGCGCCAGGGTGAAATCCTCGGTATTTACGGCCTGATGGGCTCGGGCCGCAGTGAATTCCTCAACTGCATCTATGGCCTGACCGAGGCGGACTCCGGCAGCGTCACCCTGCAAGGCAAGCCCATGCCCATCGGCCTGCCCAAGGAGAGCATCAATGCCGGCATGTCGCTGGTCACCGAAGACCGCAAGGACAGCGGCCTGGTGCTGACCGGCAGCATTCTTTCCAACATTGCGCTGTCGGCCTACAAGCGCCTGTCGAGCTGGTCGCTGATCAATGCGCGCAAGGAAACCCAGCTGGCCCAGGACATGGTCAAGCGCCTGCAGATCAAAACCACCTCACTGGAACTGCCGGTGGCGTCCATGAGCGGCGGCAACCAACAGAAAGTGGTGCTCGCCAAATGCCTGTCGACCGAACCGGTATGCCTGCTCTGCGATGAGCCGACCCGGGGGATCGATGAGGGCGCCAAGCAGGAGATCTACCACCTGCTGGATCAATTCGTGCGCGCCGGTGGCGCGGCCATCGTGGTGTCATCCGAAGCCCCGGAACTGTTGCACCTGAGTGATCGCATCGCCGTATTCAAGGGCGGCCGCCTGGTGACCATCAGCACCGACACCGCCCTTTCCCAGGAAGCCTTGTTGAGTCTTGCCTCATGAATGCCAAAACCATTGCCGCCCCTATCACAACAGCGCCACGCAACCGCCTGCGCCTGTCCCTCGACCGTTTCGGCCTGCCGCTGGTGTTTATCCTGCTGTGCGTGGTGATGGCGTTTTCCAGCGAGTACTTCATGACCTGGCGCAACTGGATGGACATCCTGCGCCAGACCTCCATCAACGGCATCCTCGCGGTGGGCATGACCTACGTGATCCTGACCAAGGGCATCGACCTCTCCGTCGGCTCGATCCTGGCCTTTGCCGGGTTGTGCAGCGCCATGGTCGCGACCCAGGGCTACGGGCTGCTGGCGGCGGTGAGTGCGGGGATGTTTGCCGGGGCGATGCTCGGCGTGGTCAACGGCTTTATGGTCGCCAACCTGTCGATCCCACCGTTCGTGGCCACCCTCGGCATGCTCAGCATTGCGCGCGGCATGACCTTCATCCTCAACGACGGCAGCCCGATCACCGACCTGCCCGACGCCTACCTGGCCCTGGGCATCGGCAAGATCGGCCCGATTGGCGTGCCGATCATCATCTTCGCCGTGGTCGCGCTGATCTTCTGGATGGTGCTGCGCTACACCACCTACGGTCGCTACGTGTACGCGGTGGGCGGCAATGAAAAAAGCGCGCGCACCTCCGGGATCGGCGTGCGCAAGGTGATGTTTTCGGTGTACGTGGTGTCCGGCCTGCTCGCCGGGCTGGCGGGCGTGGTGTTGTCGGCACGCACCACCTCCGCCCTGCCCCAGGCCGGGGTGTCCTATGAGCTGGACGCGATTGCCGCCGTGGTCATCGGCGGCACCAGCCTGTCGGGAGGCACCGGCAGCATTGTCGGCACGCTGTTCGGCGCGCTGTTGATCGGCGTGATCAACAACGGCCTGAACCTGCTCGGCGTGTCCTCCTATTACCAGCAGGTCGCCAAGGGCCTGATCATCGTGTTTGCAGTACTGATCGACGTGTGGCGCAAGAAAAAACGCTAGAGAACGACCACTACAACAATAACCGGAGTTCCCCCCATGAAACTTGGTACCACCCTGGCCGCCGCGGCGGCTCTCTCCCTGCTCGCCGGCAGTATCGCAATGGCTGCCGATGGCAAGACCTACAAAGTCGGCGCGGCCGTCTATGGCCTCAAGGGCCAGTTCATGCAGAACTGGGTTCGCGAGCTTAAGGAACACCCGGCGGTCAAGGACGGCACCGTGCAGTTGACGGTGTTCGATGGCAACTACGACGCCCTGACCCAGAACAACCAGATCGAAAACATGGTGACTCAGCGCTACGACGCGATCCTGTTCGTGCCGATCGACACCAAGGCCGGCGTCGGCACAGTCAAGCAAGCCATGAGCAACGACGTGGTAGTGATCGCCTCCAACACCAAAGTCGCCGACGCCTCGGTGCCCTACGTCGGTAACGATGACGTCGAAGGCGGCCGCCTGCAGGCCCAGGCCATGGTCGACAAGCTCAACGGCAAGGGCAATGTGGTGATCATCCAGGGCCCGATTGGCCAGTCGGCGCAGATCGACCGCGAAAAAGGCGAGCTGGAAGTGCTGGGCAAGTACCCGGACATCAAGATCATCGAGAAGAAGACCGCCAACTGGGACCGCGCCCAGGCCCTGGCGCTGACCGAAGACTGGCTGAACGCCCACCCCAAAGGCATCAACGGCGTGATCGCACAGAACGACGACATGGCCCTCGGCGCCGTGCAGGCCCTCAAATCCCACGGCCTGACGTCCAAAGATGTGCCTGTCACTTCCATTGACGGCATGCCGGACGCGATCCAGGCGGCGAAAAAAGACGAAGTCACCACCTTCCTCCAGGACGCCCAGGCTCAGTCCCAAGGTGCGCTGGACGTGGCCCTGCGCGCACTGGCCGGCAAGGACTACACGCCGCAGTCGGTGATCTGGGAGCGCTATGCCAAGGACGTGAAATGGGGTGATGGCACGGCCAAGACCTACATCCTGCCGTGGGTGCCAGTGACTAACGCCAACGCCGATGCTCTGTACAAACAGGTCAGTGGCAGTAAGTAATCATTGGCTTGAAATACAGTCAAGTGTGGGAGAGGGCAAGCCCCCTCCCACCCGAGATCTTCACTGTTTTCGAAAATGGAGTCATGTAAATGCCTGGATTCTGGAACCAAGCCTTCGACCTCAGCGGCCGTTGCGCGGTGATCACCGGTGGTGCCGCCGGTATCGGCCTGGCCTGCGCCAGCCTGCTGGTGCAGCGCGGCGCCCGCGTGGCCTTGCTCGACCGCGACCCGGCGGTGGTTGAAGTGGCAGCAAGCCTGGGTGCCGGGCATCTGGGCATTGCCGTCGACCTCAGCCAGATCAACCAGGTGCAACACACCATCGATCAGGTCTTCGAACACTTCCAACGCCTGGACTACCTGATCAACAGCGCCGGCGTGGCCCTGCTGGACAAGGCCGTAGATGTCAGCGAAAGCGCCTGGGACACCACCCTGGACATCAACCTCAAGGCCAGCTTTTTCGTGGCCCAGGCCTGCGCGCGGCACATGCTGGCCCAGGGCAGCGGGCGCATCGTCAACCTCGCCTCCCAGGCCGCGGTGATCGGCCTCGACCGCCACGTCGCCTACTGCGCGAGCAAGGCGGCCATTGTCGGCATGACCAAGGTGCTGGCCATGGAATGGGCGCCGCACATCAACGTCAATGCCATCTCCCCCACCATCGTCGAGACCGCGCTGGGCAAGAAGGCCTGGGCCGGTGAAGTCGGCGAGCGGGCCAAATTGCAGATCCCGGCGGGCCGCTTTGCGCAGCCGGAGGAAATCGCCGGGCTGGCGCTGTACCTGCTCAGCGATGCCGCGCAGATGATCACCGGCGCCAACATGGTGATCGACGGTGGCTACAGCATTCAGTAATTCATTTATCTGTCGTGAGGTTTTGTCATGTCCACCGTCACCGAACGCACACCCGAACAACTCTTCCCGGTCATCCCGAAAACCATGCAGGCCGTGGTCTGCCACGGCCCGGAAGACTATCGCCTGGAAACCGTCGACGTGCCCACGCCCGGCCCCGATGAAATCCTCACCAAGGTCGAGTTGTGCGGCATTTGCATGGGCGACATCAAGACCTATCGCGGCGCACCGTCGTTCTGGGGCGATGCCGAGCAACCGCGCTATGTCAAGCCGCCGATGATCCCCGGCCATGAGTTCGTCTGTCGTGTGGTTGCCCTGGGGCCCGGCGCGGAAAAGCGCGGCGTGAAGGTCGGTGACCGGGTGATCTCGGAGCAGATCGTGCCGTGCTGGGGCTGCCGCTTCTGCAACCACGGCCAGTACTGGATGTGCCAGAAACACGACCTGTATGGCTTCCAGAACAATGTGCAGGGCGCCATGGCCCAGTACATGATCTTCACCAAGGAAGGCATCATTCACACAGTGCCGGAATCCATCGCCCCCGACGAAGCGATCCTGATCGAACCCCTGGCCTGCTCACTGCATGCAGCGGAGCGAGCCAACGTCGACCATGACGACGTCGTGGTGGTCGCCGGCGCCGGCACCCTGGGCCTGGGCATCATCGGTGCCGTGCGTTTGCGCAACCCGAAAAAACTCATCGTGCTCGACATGAAACCCGAACGCGCCGCCCTCGCCCTGCGCATGGGCGCCGACGAAGTGTGGAACCCGGCCGAAGTGGACGTCATGGCCAACATCCGCGCGATCACCGACGGCTACGGCTGCGACATCTATATCGAAGCGACGGGGCACCACAAGGCGGTGAACCAGGGCCTGGCGATGCTGCGCAAGCTGGGGCGCTTCGTGGAGTTCAGCGTATTCAACGACGAGGCGACGGTGGACTGGTCGATCATCGGCGACCGCAAGGAACTGGACATCCTCGGCTCGCACCTGGGGCCCTACATGTACCCGAGGGCCATCGACTTTATCGGCAACCGCAAGATTGATATGCGTGATGTGGTGACTCACAAGTTCGCCCTGGCGGACTTCAAGGAAGCGTTTGCGGTGATGGAGCGTGGCGACAAGTCGCTCAAGGTTGTACTCGAACCCTAGGAACACACAACCGCTTTTACTGTAGGAGCCGAGCTTGCTCGCGAAGGTCGACAACGATAACGCGGGGCTTCTGAGTAAACGCGGTGTCTTCACGTTTTTCGCGAGCAAGCTCGCGCCTACAAAAAGAACACAGGAACCCGCGTTATGAATCGAGTCATCAACGATCCGGACCAAGTGGTCGAGGACATGCTGCGCGGCATCCTGGTCGCGCACCCCGAACTGCGCCAGTACGAAAGCAACCCACGGGTGATCGTCAAGACCAGGCCTTCCGGGCCAGGCCGAGTCGGCATTGTCACGGGCGGAGGTTCCGGCCATGAGCCGGCGTTTCTCGGCTATGTCGGCCCCGGCCTGGTCGATGCCGTGGCCGTCGGCGAAGTGTTTTCCTCGCCCACCGCCAAGAGCTTTTTCGACGCCTTCCGCGCCGCCGACCAGGGCGCCGGCGTGGCCTGCCTGTACGGCAACTATGCCGGCGACAATATGAATGTGAAGCTGGCGATGAAAATGGCCGCCAGCAAAGACATGCGCATCCGCACCGTGGTCGCCAACGACGACGTGGCTTCCGCTCCCAAGGCCGAGATCGCCAAGCGCCGTGGCGTGGCCGGGGAAATCTTCATGTGGAAGATCGGCGGTGCCGCGGCCGCCCAGCACTACGACCTGGACGGCGTGATTCGCGTCGCGCAGAAAACCGTCGACCACTGCCGCTCGATTGGCATCGGCCTCACGCCCTGCACTATTGCCGCCGTAGGCAAGCCGAACTTCCAGATCGCCGACGGCCAGATGGAATTGGGCATCGGCCATCACGGCGAACCGGGCATTGAGGTTGTCCCGATCGAATCCGCCGCCGCCATGGCCGAGCGCATGCTCGCGCCGATCCTCGCCGACCGCGACTTCAGCCAGGACGACAGCGTGGTGGTGCTGGTCTCCGGTCTCGGCGCCACGCCGGTGATGGAGCTGTATATTTTCTACGCCGAGGTGGAACGCCAACTCAACGCCAAGGGCTTGAAGATTCACCGTTGCTACGTCGGCAACTACTTCACCTCTCTGGAAATGATGGGCGTGACCCTGACCCTGCTCGGCCTCGACGCGGAGCTCAAATCCCTGATCGACCAACCCTGCCGCTCCATCGGCATGACCCAGGCGGACTGAACCATGAGCCAACATTTTTCCAGCCACGACGGCAGCGCCATCGTCACCGACCTGGTCAGCGTGATCGTGGCCAACCGTGAATACCTCAGCGAAGTCGACGGCGCGATTGGCGACGGCGACCATGGCATCAACATGGCCAAGGGCTTTGCCCATTGCGGGCGCACTATCGAAGGCCGCCAACTGACCCTCGCCGAGGCCCTGGATGAACTGACCCTGAGCCTGATGGAAGGCATCGGCGGCTCCATGGGGCCGCTGTATGGCAGTCTGTTTATCGGCATGGCCGACGAAGTGCGCGGCCGTGACGACATCGACGCGGCCACCTTCGCCCACCTGCTGCGGGGCGGCCTGACCTCGTTGCAGGACATTACCGAAGCGGGTGTGGGCGACAAGTGCCTGATGGATACGTTGATCCCGGCGGTGGAAGCGTTTGAACGCGCACACGCCTCGGGGGCGTCGTTCACCGATGCACTGGACGCGATGAAAACCGCCGCCTCCCAGGGACGCGACTCCACCAAGGACCTGGTGGCGAAGATCGGCCGCGCCAGTCGCCTGGGCGAGCGCTCACTGGGCGTGCTGGATGCGGGGGCGGTGTCGTGCTGCCTGATCCTTACGCGCCTGGCAGATTCGGTGCAGCCACGCCTGAGTGCTTGACCTGCTGGATATACCGCGCCACCGCCGGCGCTTTCTCGAAGCGCCGGTGAATCAGCGACAACCACGACGATGCATCGCTGCCCTGAATGCTGCGGTACACCACGCCCGGCAACTGCACATGCCCGACCATTGACGCGGGCACTACCGCCACGCCCTGCCCCATCGACACCAACGCCACCACCGCGACCAGCCCGCCCGGCTGTGGCCCCAGGCGCGGGGCATAACCGCCTTGCGCGGCGACATGCAAGGTGCCGCTGATTTGCTCCGGCAAAATAAATGTCTCGTTTTGCAGGTGTTCGCAGCCAATGGCCGCGAGCCCCAACAACCAGGAATCCTGGGGCAGCGCCAAGACAAAACCTTCGCTGTCCAGGCGCACCGCCTCCAGGCCCTCGGGCAAGGTCATCGGCGAGCGGATGTAGCCGATGTCGTAGCGCCCATCCGCCACCGCGCTAGGCAACGTGGCCATGGCGCATTCGCGCACAGTCACGCTCACGTCAGGAAACGCCTGGCTGAACCCCTGCATCTGCCGTTGCAACAGCCCGGAGTACACCGCCGAGGCCACATAACCCAATTCGATATGGCCGATCTCGCCACGCCCGGCGCGCTGGGCATGACGTTGGGCGAATTCGAACTGGCGCACGGTAGCTTCGGCCTCGATCAGCAAGGCCGCGCCGGCTTCGGTGAGGCTGACTTCGCGTTGCCGGCGGATAAACAGGCGAGTGCCCAGGCTGGTTTCCATGTCCTGGATCTGCCGGCTCAGGGTCGGCGGCGCGATCCCCAACTGCTCGGCGGCGCGGGTGAAGTTGCGCTGCCTGGCCACGGCCAGGAAGTAGCGAAAATGGCGGATGTCCATAACAGGATTAGCTCAAAGGTAATGAAGTGCTCCACACGGGCTAACAATGTCAGCAGCAGCCGGGGATAAGCTCGAAGCACTTCAACACTAGAGAGCCTTTGCGATGTGCGTCAACCGTATTCCTCCTATTGCCTGCAAGGTAATCCAATCATGAGCCGAGTCAGCCCACGCCTGACGTTGCTGACCGCGTCCGGCGTTTGCTCGCTGATCGTGCTCGACACCAATATCGTCGCCGTGACGCTGCCGAGCATCGCTCGCGACCTGGGGGCTAACTTTGCCGATATCGAATGGGTGGTCAGCGCCTATATGCTGGCGTTTGCCGCCTTGTTGCTGCCGGCCGGGAGCGTTGCCGACCGGTTCGGGCGCAAGAAATCCCTGGTCTGGGGTCTGAGTATTTTTATCCTCGCCTCCCTCGGCTGCGGGGCGGCGCCGAGTGCGTTGTGGCTGGATATCGCCCGTGCGGTAAAGGGCGTCGGCGCAGCGTTATTGCTCACGTCAGCCCTGGCCTCCATTGGCCACACCTTCCACGATGAAGTGGAGCGGGCCAAAGCCTGGGCGTTCTGGGGTGCCTGCATGGGCGTGGCGATGACGGCCGCGCCGACCCTGGGCGGGTTGATCACCGAGTACCTGGGTTGGCGCTGGATTTTCTACCTCAACCTGCCCGTGGGCCTGGCGCTGATGGCCTTGGTACTGCGCGCGATTCCGGAATCCCGCGATACCCAATCCGCCCGCCTCGACCCGTGGGGCAGCCTGGCCTTCAGCGCGAGCCTGTTGTGCTTGATCTGGGGCCTGATCGAGGCCAACCGCATCGGCTGGGATAACCCGCTGACCTATGTGCGCCTGATCGGCGGCGCGGTGTTGCTGGGTGTATTTATAGGGGTCGAACGTGTGCAGCAGCGGCCCATGGTGGACCTGCAACTGTTTCGCCACCCGCGCTTTATCGGCGCCTTGCTCGGGATGTTTGCCTATGCCGGCTGCGCCCAAGTGATGATGACGTTGCTGCCGTTCTATCTGCAGAACGGCCTGGGCTTCTCCGCGATTATCTCGGGCCTGGGCATGCTGCCGTTCGCCTTGACCATGCTGGTATGCCCCCGAATCGGCGCACGCCTGTCGGCTCGCTTCGCGCCGGCAACGATGATGGCAACCGGCTTGGCCCTCGTAGGCGGCGGCAACCTTTTGAGCGCCTGGGCCGTGAATATCGGTGGTTACCTGCCCTTTGCATTGGCTATTGCGGTCACGGGGGCCGGTGCGGGCTTACTCAACGGCGATACGCAGAAAAACATCATGGCCTGCGTGCCACGGGACCGCGCAGGGATGGCCTCGGGCATGAGCACCACCATGCGTTTCAGCGCGATCATGCTGGCGATTGGTGTGTATGGGGCACTGCTGAGCAGCCACAGCGAGCAATTGTTACGCGCAAGTATCGACCCGCAATGGCAGGCGCAGGTGGCGGGCATTGCTTCACGGGTAGTGGCTGGGGATATGCCGGCGGCAATGGGCTTATTGCCGGATCCCGCACGGGCTGTGGTGCAACCGCTGGCGCAGCAGGCGTTTGTGGACGGGTTCAGCAGGGTGTTGTGGGTGGCAGGGTTATTGGGATTGCTCGGAGCGCTGGTGGTGGGGAGGCTGATGCGCAAGCCCCTTCCCACACCGAACTAATGTGGGAAGGGGCTTGCCCCCGATGAGGGTGTGTCAGTAAATGCAACTGTGACTGACCCACCGCCATCGGGGGCAAGCCCCCTCCCACAGGTATTACCTATACCCCAAAGAGGCTTACCAGAACCGTTGCTGGGTCAGGCGGCTCCACCAGGTCAGCAGCACGCGGTCCACCGAACCGCTGGCCGCCAGGCCCACCCGTTCCTGCAGGCTTTTACGCTCGGCATAGTGCAGGTGGAACACCTCGGCGGTCTTGGCCTTGGTGGCCAGGTATTCGTCGCTGGTTTGCAGTTCGTCGACCAGTTGCTTATCCAGCGCGGCAACACCCAGCCACACTTCTCCGGTCGCTACGTCGTCAATCGCCAGCTGTGGGCGATAACGCGAGACGAAGTTCTTGAACAGCTGATGGGTGATGTCCAGGTCTTCCTGGAACTTCTCGCGGCCCTTCTCGGTGTTTTCGCCAAAGACCGTGAGGGTGCGTTTGTACTCGCCGGCGGTCAGCACTTCAAAGTCGATGTCGTGCTTTTTCAGCAGGCGGTTGACGTTGGGCAACTGCGCCACCACGCCTATGGAGCCGAGGATGGCAAACGGTGCGCTGATGATCTTCTCGCCGATGCACGCCATCATGTAGCCGCCGCTGGCCGCGACCTTGTCGATGCACACGGTCAACGGTACGCCAGCCTGGCGGATACGCGCCAGTTGCGACGATGCCAGGCCGTAGCTGTGCACCATGCCACCGCCGCTTTCCAGGCGCAGCACCACTTCGTCCTTGGGCGTGGCCAGGCTCAGCAGTGCGGTGATTTCATGGCGCAGGCTCTCGGTGGCCGAGGCCTTGATGTCGCCGTCGAAATCCAGCACGAACACCCGTGGTTTGACCTCGGGTTTCTTCTTGCTGTTCTTCTTTTCGGCTTTGCTTTCGGACTTGCGCAGGGCCTTGAGTTGCTCTTTGTCGAGCAAGCTCGACTCAAGGCGCTCGCGCAGGCCTTTATAGAAGTCATTGAGCTTGCTGACCTGCAGTTGGCCGGCGGCTTTGCGGCGACCTTTACTGCGCAGTGCCGCGAAGCTGATCAAGACCACCAGAATAGCGACCACCAGGGTGACGGTCTTCGCCAGAAAGCTCGCGTATTCAGCCAAAAAATCCATGTGTCTCCTTAAAAATGCACGGCGCCAGGCGCGGATTGGCCAAGCATACCGACGGGATCGCCGGGCGGCCAGTGCTCAAACCGCCAGCAGATGCGCGCTCTAACGAGGTTTTAAAACAAGCGTATGTTTTTTCATTGACAGCTCCCTGGCATCCTCATAACCTCGCCAGACTTTCAACGTACCGGGAAAACGGACGTGGGCAGCATCTATTTGATTCGACATGGCCAGGCCTCCTTCGGTGCAGACGACTATGACGTGCTGTCGCCCGTTGGCGTGGAACAAGCGCAAGTGCTCGGCCGCCACCTGGCGGATATGGGCTTGGTGTTCGACCGCTGCATAGCCGGCGACCTGCGCCGCCAGCAACACACGGCCACTGCCGCCTTCGATCAATACAACACCCTCGGCGTGCCTGTTCCTGCATTGGAAACCGACAGCGCCTTCAACGAATTCGACGCCGACGCGATCATCCGCGCCCTGCTCCCAGACCTGCTCACCACCGAACCCGAAGCCCTGGACATCCTGCGCAACGCCGCGCAAAACCGCAGCGAGTTCCAACGCATCTTCGCCCTGATCATCGAGCGCTGGCTGGCCGGCACCTATGACACGCCAGGGCTGGAAAGCTGGCTGGGCTTCGTGGAGCGCGTCCAGGGTGGCCTGCAACGCATTCTTGAAGCGGCAGACAACACGCAGAAGATCGCCGTGTTCACCTCCGGCGGCACCATCACCGCCCTGCTCCACCTGATTACCCGGATGCCTGCCGCCCAGGCCTTCGAACTGAACTGGCAAATTGTTAACACCTCGCTCAACCAGCTGAAATTCCGCGGTCGCGAGGTGGCACTGGCTTCCTTCAACAGTCACACCCACTTGCAACTGTTGAAGGCGCCGCAACTCATCACCTTCCGATGAAGTGCGGCCAACCGTGACCCCAAGGTCACTGGACTCACCATAAAAGGATCGAAACCATGACTGACGTAGCCAAAGCTGTAGAAGCAATGAAAGCCAAATTCAACCCAAGCGCTGCTGAAGGCTTGGACCTGGTGTTCGGTTTCCGTATCGACGACACCAAGAACTTTTCCCTGGTGGTCAAAGACAAGACCTGCGAACTGCAAGAAGGCGAAAACCCGGACGCCCAGGTGACTCTGGTCATGGACAGCGAGACCCTGGAAGGCATCGTCGACGGCTCCACTGACGGCATGCAGGCCTTCATGGGCGGCAAGCTGCGCACCGAAGGCGACATGATGCTGGCCATGAAGCTGAGCGAACTGTTCCCTTCCTGATTCACGGGCAACCCTGAATCCCTGTGGGAGGGGGCTTGCCCCCGATAGCGGTTTGTCAGTCGCTTCATCAGTTGACTGATTCACCGCTATCGGGGGCACGCCCCCTCCCACATTTGGGCTGTAGCAGCAACGCCACCAACGCACTCCATCCGGTCTGGTGCGAAGCCCCCAACCCCCGCCCCGTCTCGCCATGGAAATATTCATGGAACAACACCAGGTCACGACTGGCCGGGTCCGCCTCCAACTGCGCATACCCCGCCATCGACGGTCGTGAACCGTTTTCATCCCGGAGAAACAAGCGGGTCAACCGCTGACTGAGGCTGTCGGCCACTTCCTCCAGCGATGCCAGATACCCACTGCCCGTCGGGTATTCCACCGAGAAGTTGTCCGCGTAATAGCGGTGAAATTCGCGCAGCGATTCAATCAGCATGTAGTTCACCGGCATCCACAATGGCCCGCGCCAGTTGGAGTTGCCGCCGTACAAGCGCGAGTCGGATTCCCCCGGCTGGTAACGGGCGCACAGGGTGTCGCCATTCATCTTCAGCGCCAATGGCTGCTCGGCGAACGCCTTGGACAGGGAACGCACGCCAAAGGCCGAGAGAAACTCGTCATCATCGAGCATGCGCCGCAGCAGATCCTTGGTGCGTTCGCCACGCAACAGCGCGAGTAACAGGCGATTGCCCTGCCCCGGTTCGTTCCAGCGCGACACCAGCTTGGCCAGGTCCGGCCGGTGATGCATGAAACCCAACAGCCGTTCACGCAACCCCGCCAGCCCTTCGTGTTCGCGCTGTTCCAGCACCAGCACGGCAAACAACGGCATCAGGCCGACGATGGAGCGCAGGCGCACCGGCTCGTTCTGGCCGTCGGGACGGTGCAGTACGTCATAGAAGAACAGGTCCTGCTCGTCCCACAGGCCTTCGGCGCTGTCGTCGACACGGTTGATGGCGCCGGCGATGTACAGGAAGTGCTCGAAAAACTTCACCGCAATATCGACGTACACGACATTGCGCTTGGCCAGCTCCAGGCCGATGCGCATCAAGTCCAGCGCATACGCCGCCACCCAGGCGGTGCCGTCGGCCTGATCGAGCTGATAACCCGGCGGCAAGTCGGCCGAACGGTCGAACAAGGCGATATTGTCCAGCCCCAGGAAACCGCCCTGGAACAGGTTGCGGCCTTCGGCGTCCTTGCGGTTGACCCACCAGGAAAAATTCAGCAGCAGCTTGTGAAAGATCCGCTCAAGGAAATCCAGATCGCCCACACCGGTCAGCGCCTTGTCCTGCTGATACACGCGCCAGCTGGCCCAGGCATGCACCGGTGGGTTGGCGTCGTCGAAACGCCACTCGTAGGCCGGCAGTTGGCCGTTGGGGTGCATGAAGCGGTCCTTCACCAGCAATAACAACTGTTGCTTGGCATACCCAGGATCCATCAGTGCAAACGCCACCGCCTGGAAACCCTGGTCCCAGGAGGCGTACCACGGGTATTCCCAGGTGTCGGGCATGGAGAGGATGTCGAAGTTGGACAGGTGCCGCCAATGGGTATTGCGGATATGCAGGCGCTCGGGCGGTGGCGCGGGCTGGGCCGGGTCGCCGTCGAGCCACTGGTTCACATCGAAATAATACAGCTGCTTGGACCACAGCAAGCCGGCCAGGGCCTGGCGCTGCACATTGCGCGCGTCGTCATCGGCGATGCCTTGCTGCAAGGCGGCGTAGAAGTCATCGGTTTCCTGGCGACGCTGTTCAAACAGTTTGCGCGCGCTGACCTCGGGCGCATCAACGGGCGCAAAGCGCAGGTAAAGACTTTTGCTTTGCAGCCCCGCCAGCTCAAGGATAAAGCGCGCGGCAACCTTGGTACCGGTGTCGCGACGAATCGCAGCGTCCAGCCCTTCGACCACGTAATCGTTGATCCCGTCCTTGAACGGCCCCGGCGCCGGTTGCCCGTCGAGCAACGGGAAGTTGCTTTCGTTCTCACAGAACAGCCATTCCAGGCCGTCCTGGCCCCAGGCGCTGAGCTGCCGATCGGGCAGTTCATGATGACGGGCCAGCACGTGTTCGCCCTCCAGCCTCAACTGCGGCTTGGGCGCATCGAAGGTCCAGCTCCAGTCATTGCGCGCCCACACCTGCGGCAACACCTGCAGGCGCGTCGGCTGCTGCGAACGGTTGTGCACGGTGACGCGCATGAAAATATCGTCAGGCTGGTGCTTGGCGTATTCGACGCTGATATCGCAGTAGCGGTTGTCTTCGAACACGCCGGTATCGAGGATCTCGTACTCGGCATCGCCCAGCCCGCGACGGGCGTTCTCGGCGATCAGGTCGGCGTAGGGAAAGGCGGCATGGGGGTATTTGTAGAGCATGCGCATGTAGGCATGGCTGGGCACACCGTCGACGAAAAAGTACAGCTCCTTGACGTCTTCACCGTGGTTGCCCTCGGCGTTATTCAGGCCGAACAGGCGCTCCTTGAGGATCGCGTCGCGCTCGTTCCACAGGGCCAGGCCCAGGCACCAGCGTTGCGCTTTGTCGCTGAAACCGGCCAGGCCATCCTCGCCCCATCGATAGGCGCGGCTGCGCGCATGCTCATGAGGGAAGTAAGCCCAGGCGTCGCCGTCGGCGCTGTAGTCTTCGCGCACCGTGCCCCATTGGCGTTCGCTCAGGTAGGGGCCCCACTCGCGCCAACGCTCGGCATCCTGCGTCGCCAGGCGTTGGCCTTCAATCGTGTCCAGTATTCGGGTGTCGGGTGTGGCCGTCATCGGGTCCTCCATCGCCTACCAGGTGCGGAGCAGTGTAGAGCCCAATGACGCCCGGGTGCACATGAAGACTTAGAAGATGGCGTAGGTGTAGTTGAAGATCAGGCGGGTCTGGTCCTGGTCGGCGGTGCCGGTGTTTTTGCCGTGATAGGTACCGGTACGCAAGGTGGTACCGAAGCCTTTCAGAGGACCGGCCTGCACCACGTAGTCCAGACGCAAGTCGGTTTCGTTTTCTTTCTGGTCAGGGCCACCGGCGACCTTCGACTTGATATCCGTACCGTCCAGGTAGGCCACGGACGCTTTCAGGCCCGGCACGTAGGCCTTGAAGTCATACGAGTACTGCCCGAAGTTGACCTGCTCGCCCGCCCGGGAGAATTGGCCCACCACCGCGTCGGTGAACAGGTAGAAGTCGCTGCCGCCGGCTCCTTGGGCGTGCGGATCGGCGAGGCTGCCCTGGTTGACCCACACAAAGCCGCCATCGTCACCCACGCCAATGTGGCCGAGCATCAAGCTGCTGCCGCCCAGTTGGTAGGTGAACGCGGCACTGTAGGTTTTGTTGTCCACTTCGTTCGCGTGCTTGGCGTAGCCGCCGTTGTTGTTGAACTGGTAGCCACTCTGGCCATTCCTGCCATCGCTGCTGCTGTCGAAGTAACGCAGGTCGGTCTTGAACGACTGGTCATTGCCCAGCGGCAGCACGTGGGCCAGGCCGAAGTAGTTCTGTTTGTAGAAGTCCTGCAACTGGGCGTAGTAGTACTGCAACGTCAGGTTTTTCGCGATGGCGTTGTCGGACGAACCAAACGGCTTGTAGTCCACCCCACCGAATTTGAAGCTGTCGCTGTCGCGCGTACCGCCGGCCACGCTCAAGCCCGTGGAGTTGCTGGAGGCACGGCCTTCGACGCGGTTCAGCTCGCCGCCGGTGAAGGTGACGTTGGGAATATCGCTGGAGGTAAGGATGCCGCCGTCAAAGGTTTGCGGCGCCACGCGGCTGTCGTTGGAGACCAGGATCGGCAGCACCGGCGCCAAACCACCCCCGACATGCAACTCGGTCTGGGAAATGCGGAACTTCACGTTGCCGGCCGCGCGACCGAAGGCATCCGCCGGCTCGGTGCCGTTGTTCCTGGTCGGGAAGAAGCTGTTGCCATTACCCGCCAGGCCAGGGCCTGCGGCGTGACCATCGCCACCGTCCAGGCGCAGGGCGCCGAAGGCCATCACGTCAAAACCCAGGCCAACGGTGCCTTGGGTGAAACCGGATTTGTAGTCGAAACGCAGCGCGGTTGCCGCTTCGCGCAAGTCGTTGTTGGTCCCCGAGCGGTTATCCGCGCTGTAGTACATGGTCCGCGAACTGACGGACGCATGGCTGTCTTCGAGAAAGCCGCTGTGGCCATTGCCCGTGCCCAGCGAGCCGAGCCCGAAGTCATCAGCGTAAGCCTGTTGCGCAAGAACGGCGGCCGTGATCGACAACGCCAGTGTAGAAATTTTCATTAACTGCGGCCCCTGAATGTTTTTTTATCGTGCTTGGCGTG
Source organism: Pseudomonas sp. B14(2022) (assembly GCF_012030485.1). NCBI lineage: Bacteria > Pseudomonadati > Pseudomonadota > Gammaproteobacteria > Pseudomonadales > Pseudomonadaceae > Pseudomonas > Pseudomonas sp. B14(2022). The sequence goes on along the minus strand of NZ_JAAUVM010000008.1, from coordinate 80,334 downwards.
CAAACCCATCGTGGGCTCTGCAAACGTGACGATTCTTTCATGCTGGCCCGGGCGGACCTCGTGAAGCTTTCTTTAGAAAAGTGCCTGGAAAATGAAATTTTCCTGCCGCCGTTTTTTGTCATATTCACGTCATTTCATTCATTTGCAGAATGAAGTCCAGAGGATTCTTCGTTTGCACGCCCGCCCACAGCCCAACAAAATCCAGGCACAGGCCGCACCCATCTCCACCCATCTTCATCGCCATCAGGAATTTTTCTATGCACACCACCGCACATGTCAGCCCCGACGAGATCCGCAAGGGTTTTTCCAAGGCCATGTCCGACATGTACCGAGATGAAGTTCCCCTGTATGGCGCGCTGATGGAGCTGGTCGCCGAGACCAACACCCACGTACTCGACACCGAACCGGGCCTGGCGCACCAGCTGCAACGCACCGGCGAGATCCAGCGCCTGGACATGGAACGCCATGGCGCCATCCGCCTGGGCACTGCGGCGGAACTGGCGACCATCAGCCGCCTGTTCGCGGTGATGGGCATGCAGCCGGTGGGCTACTACGACCTGACCCCCGCCGGCGTACCGGTGCACTCCACCGCCTTCCGCGCCGTGCATGAACGCGCGCTGCAAACCAGCCCGTTTCGCGTGTTCACCTCGCTGCTGCGCCTGGAGCTGATCGAAAATCCCGAGCTGCGTGCGTTTGCCGAAACCGCCCTGGCCAAGCGCTCGATCTTCACCCCCCGCGCCCTGGCGCTGATCGAGCAATCGGAGAAAGACGGCGGCCTCACTGCTGAGGATGCCGATGAGTTTGTGCGCCAGGCCCTGGAAACCTTCCGCTGGCACCACACCGCGACCGTGACCGCCGCGCAGTACCAGCAACTCAGCGACCAGCACCGCCTGATCGCCGACGTGGTGGCCTTCAAGGGCCCGCACATCAACCATCTGACCCCGCGCACCCTGGACATCGATCAGGTCCAGGCCGCCATGCCCGGCAAGGGCATCACCCCCAAGGCCGTGATCGAAGGTCCACCCCGCCGCCAGTGCCCGATCCTGTTGCGCCAGACCAGCTTCAAGGCCCTCGACGAACCCATCGCTTTCACCGATGCCCAGGGCAGCCATAGCGCGCGCTTCGGTGAAATCGAACAGCGTGGCGTGGCGCTGACGCCCAAAGGCCGCGCACTGTACGACCAACTGCTGAATGCCGCGCGGGACGAACTGGGCGCGTTCCCCAACGAGGGCAATGCCGCGCGCTACATGCAATTGATGGAGCAGCACTTCCAGGCCTTCCCGGATACCCACGCGCAAATGCGTGAACAGGGCCTCGCCTACTTCCGCTACTTCGCCACGGAAAAAGGCCTGGCAGCCCGCGGCCAGGCCGATCAACCGCGCACGCTGGAGGCACTGGTCGCCGCCGGCCATGTGGATGTCGAACCGTTGGTGTATGAGGATTTCCTGCCGGTGAGTGCGGCGGGGATTTTCCAGTCGAACCTGGGGGACGCGGCGCAGAGTCACTACGCGGTCAATTCGAACCAGGCCGAATTCGAGAAGGCCCTGGGGCGCAAGACGATTGATGAATTGAAGTTGTATGGCGAGACGCAGCAGCGTTCGATGGATGAATGCACCCGGACACTGCTGGCGTAAAAACAGCAAGTGCCACCCGGCTCACCGGCGCAATCCTTGCGCCGCAACAGTCCCCTGAGCCGGGTGGGCGAGCGGCATCATAGACAGTGGCGTGAATGATGCCCCTAAGGCAATTCTGAATAAATACGCTGTGCTTTTTGTAGGAGCGAGCTTGCTCGCGAAAAACTTGAGAACGCCGCGTTAAATCAGAAGAGCTGCGTAATCGTTGACGTTCTTCGCGAGCAATCTCGCTCCTACCGGTGGGTCAGATTTTCATTTAACCCAATCGCCCCACGATCTCGTCTTTGACCAACAGCCGTTTCTTTTTCAGTTTCTCCACATCCTCATCGCTGGCTTTGGCCGATTCCGCCTTCAACACCTCCCCGTCGGCAGCGTCGTATTGAGTGAGCAGCGAGTCCAGGCGTTTGTCGCTCGCCCTGCGTTCGTGAACGGCTTCCTTGCTCAACCCCAAATCCTGATACAGGTCGTGTTTCACTGGCATGGCGTACCTCCGCAAGTTGATCAATGGCCTACACCCTTGAAGCTAGCCCATTCCAACCGGTCTTGTCATGTTTAGGCTCAATCCATCCCCGTTCGTCGCGGCGCAGGCAATGGGATCAAACCTTTGCCACACCCTGCCCTCAACTGTAGATCGCCACCCGAGGGAGAACGGTTTCATGACTCACGCTGCCACTGCTGTCGACACCCAATGCATCAACACCCTGCGCACCCTGGCCATGGACGCCGTGCAGAAGGCCAACTCCGGCCACCCCGGCACGCCTATGGGCCTGGCGCCGGTGGGCTATACGCTGTGGAGTCGCTTCCTGCGTTACCACCCCGAGCATCCCGATTGGCCCAACCGTGATCGCTTTGTGTTGTCGGTGGGGCATGCGTCAATGCTGTTGTATTCGCTGCTGCACCTGGCCGGCGTGGTCGAGATCGATGCCCATGGCAAACGCTCGGGGCAACCGGCGATCAGCCTGGACGACATCAAGCAGTTCCGGCAGATGAGTTCCAAGACCCCCGGGCACCCCGAGTACCGCATGACCACCGGCGTGGAAACCACCACCGGGCCGCTGGGCCAGGGCTGCGCCAACAGCGTCGGCATGGCAATGGCCGAGCGTTGGCTGGGCAAGCGCTTCAACCGCGACGGCCGCGTGCTGTTCGACTACAACGTCTACACCCTGTGCGGTGACGGCGACATGATGGAGGGCATCAGCAGCGAAGCGGCGTCGATGGCCGGGCACTTGAAGCTGGATAACCTGTGCTGGATCTACGACAACAACACCATCAGCATCGAAGGCCACACCGAGTTGGCCTTCAGCGAGGACGTGATCAAGCGCTTCCAGGCCTATGGCTGGCACACCTTGCACGTCACCGATGCCAATGATCTGCAGGCCTTGAGCGAGGCGCTGAACACCTTCAAGCGCAACACCGGCGCGCCGACCCTGATCGTGGTCGACAGCGTAATCGGCTATGGCTCGCCGCACAAACACAACACCGCCGCCGCCCATGGCGAGCCGTTGGGCGACGATGAAATTCGCCTGACCAAGGCCGCGTATGGCTGGCCCGAAGACTCCAGTTTCCTGGTACCGGACGAAGCCCGCAGTGTGTTGCGTGATGCGCTGCTGGAGCGCAGCCGGCCGCTCTATGAAGCATGGAACCAGCACCTGGCGCAGCTTGAGCAAGCCGAGCCGGCATTGGCCGACGAGTTGCGCCGCATGCGTGCCGGCGAAATGCCGGAGCACTGGCAGGATGACCTGCCCCGCTTCGACACCGACGCCAAGGGCGTCGCCAGCCGCGCCGCCGGTGGCGAAGTGCTGAATGCGTTTGCCCAGCACATCCCGTGGTTGCTCGGCGGCTCGGCGGATTTGTCGCCGTCGACCAAGACCAACCTCACCTTCGACGGTGCCGGGCGCTTCAGTGCCGACGACTACAGCGGGCGCAACCTGCACTTCGGCATCCGCGAACACGCCATGGGCGCGATTGCCAATGGCATGGCGCTGTCCTACCTGCGGCCGTACACCTCGACGTTCCTGGTGTTCAGCGACTACATGAAGCCGCCGATCCGCCTGGCCGCGATCATGGAGTTGCCGGTGGTGTTCGTCTTCACCCATGACTCGATTGGCGTGGGCGAAGATGGGCCAACCCACCAGCCCATCGAACACCTGACCCAACTGCGGGCCACGCCGGGGTTGCTGACCCTGCGCCCCGGCGACGCGAATGAAACCCTGGAACTGTGGAAGGTCGCACTGGCGCAAACCCACCGGCCAAGTTGCGTGGTGCTGTCCCGCCAGCCGCTGCCGACGCTGGATCGTACGCAGTATGCGGCGGCGTCGGGTGCGGCCAAGGGCGCGTATGTGTTGGCGGGGGTTGATGATCCTAAAGTGATTCTGTTGGCGACGGGCAGTGAAGTCAGCCTGGCGGTTGCAGCCTATGAGCAGTTGAAAAGCGAAGGGATTGCCGCGCAGGTGGTTTCAATGCCCAGCTGGGAGCTGTTCGAAGACCAGGACCAGGCCTACCGCGACAGTGTCTTGCCGCCGGCAGTGAAGGCACGGGTGGTGGTGGAACAGGCCGGGCCACTGGGCTGGGACCGCTACGTCGGCCAGACCGGCGCCAAGGTGGTGATGAACAGCTTCGGCGCGTCGGCGCCGCTGGCGAAGTTGCAGGAGAAGTTCGGGTTTACGGTCGAGAACGTGGTGAAGCAGGCCAAGGCACAGATCCAACTGACCCAACGCTGAGCAAAATGCGGGAGGGGCGGTGCGACGATTCGACTTGCCCCCTCCCACATTTGGACCACACCGCCGGTTAGATAAGCTCTCGAGCCAGGAACGGTGTGGTGCGGCTGGTTTTGTTTTTGGCCACCTTCTGCGGCGTTCCACTGGCAACCACCTTGCCGCCCAAATCCCCTGCCCCCGGCCCGATGTCGATCACCCAATCACTCTGGGCCACCACGCGCATTTCATGTTCCACCACGACCACCGTATGCCCCGCCTCCACCAGATGATTGAGCTGGCTGAGCAAGCGGTCGACATCCCGTGGGTGCAGCCCGGTGGTGGGTTCGTCCAATACGTACAACGTCGCGCCGCGGGCGTTGCGTTGCAGCTCGGTGGCCAGTTTGATCCGCTGCGCTTCGCCGCCGGACAGTTCCGTCGCCGGCTGCCCCAGGCGCAGGTAACCCAGGCCGATATCCCGCAGCACTTGCAGCGAGCGCAGTACCCCCGGCTGCTCGGCAAACACCTCCACCGCTTGTTCCACGGTCAGCCCCAGCACCTGGGCGATGTTCAAGCCTTGCCATTTGACGGCCAGGGTTTCGGGGTTGTAGCGCGCGCCGTGGCAGGTCGGGCACGGGGCGTACACGCTGGGCATGAACAGCAATTCAACGCTGACAAAACCCTCGCCCTCGCAGTTCGGGCAACGGCCCTTGGCGACGTTAAAGGAGAACTGCCCGGCGTCGTAATCGCGCTTCTTCGCCGCAGGCGTCGCGGCGAACAACTTGCGCACGTTGTCGAACAAACCGGTGTAGGTCGCCAGGTTGGAACGCGGGGTGCGGCCGATGGGTTTCTGGTCCACCTGCACCAGGCGACGGATATCCTCCAAGCCGGCACCGATGCGTCCGCCGCTGGTTTGCGGGGCGTCATCTTCCAGGCTCGGTTCTTCGTCGCTGTCCACCCGGCTGCCGAGGCCGCTGCCGACCAACTCCAGCAGCGCCTGGCTGACCAGGCTGGACTTGCCCGAGCCGGAAATGCCGGTGACCGACGTAAAGCAGCCCAGCGGGAAATCCACGCTCAGGTCCTTGAGATTATTGCGCGTGACGCCTTCCAGGCTCAGCCAGCCGGTGGGTTCACGGCGCGCCTGACTCGCAGGGCGCTTGTCGGCAAACAGATATTCCCGGGTCTGCGAGGCTTCGACGTCCGCCAGGCCGGCAGGCGGCCCGCTATAGAGCACTTGCCCGCCATGTTCACCCGCGGCCGGGCCCACATCGATCAGCCAGTCGGCGCGGCGCATGGTTTCCAGATCATGTTCGACCACAAACAACGAATTGCCCGCCGCTTTCAAGCGTTCAAGCGCGGTGAACAACGCTTCGCCATCCGCCGGGTGCAGGCCTGCCGAAGGCTCATCCAGCACATAGATCACCCCGAACAACTGCGAGCCCAATTGCGTGGCCAACCGCAAGCGCTGCAACTCCCCGGACGACAGGGTCGGCGTGCTGCGCTCCAGGGACAGATAGCCCAACCCCAACTCGATCAAGGTACTGACCCGCTCCAGCAGATCCTCGGCGATGCGCTGGGCCGCGAGGCGTTTTTCCACCGACAGCTTCATCTTGTCCTGCCCCGCCGCCACCGGCCGCAACAACGCGGCCAATTGCGTCAATGACAGTTGCGACAACTCACCAATGTCCACCCCGGCAAACTTCACCGACAGCGCCGCCTTGGTCAACCGCTTGCCATCGCACAACGGGCAGGCGCTGCCTTGCATGAACTGCGAGACACGCTTCTTCATCAGCGCGCTTTGCGTGTGGCTGAAGGTGTGCAGGATGTAGCGCCGCGCGCCGCTGAAGGTGCCCTGGTAGCTCGGCTCCAGTTTGCGTTTCAGCGCTTCGCGGGTCTGCTCGGGGGTGAAGCCGGCATACACCGGCACGGTCGGGGTTTCTTCGGTGAACAGGATCCAGTCGCGCTGCTTTTTCGGCAGGTCGCGCCACGGAACATCCACGTCATAGCCCAGGGTCACGAGGATGTCGCGCAGGTTCTGGCCCTGCCAGGCCAAGGGCCAGGACGCCACTGCGCGCTGGCGGATGGTCAGGGACGGATCGGGCACCATCAGCGCCTCGGTCACTTCATACACGCGCCCCAGGCCATGGCACTGCGGGCACGCGCCTTGGGGCAGGTTCGGCGAAAAGTCCTCGGCGTACAGCATCGCCTGTCCCGGCGGGTAGCTGCCGGCACGCGAATACAACATGCGGATCAGGCTCGACAAGGTGGTGACACTGCCCACCGAGGAACGCGCACTCGGCGTACCGCGCTGCTGTTGCAAAGCCACGGCGGGGGGCAGTCCTTCGATACTGTCCACATCGGGCACGCCGACCTGATCGATCAGCCGTCGCGCATAGGGCGCCACCGATTCGAAATAGCGGCGCTGGGCTTCGGCATACACCGTGGAAAACGCCAGGGACGACTTGCCCGAGCCCGAGACGCCGGTAAATACCACCAGGGCATCCCTGGGAATATCCACGTCGACGTTCTTCAGGTTGTGTTCGCGGGCGCCGCGCACCCGTACAAATCCAAGGTGCTGGGCAGTGATCGGGGGGAGGGTGCGCTGTGAAGTCATGAACAACCTTGTCTGGCGGTGAGCACGCTGCGCAGCCGTTGCGTCAGGGCCTCGGGGCTGTAGGGTTTGCTCAGCAGGTGGATGTCAGCGCTGAGCAGGTGATTGCTGGAGAGAATGTCCCGCGTGTGCCCCGAGGTGAACAGCACCGCCACCGGCGGCGACTGGGCACGGGCCCACTCGGCCAGGTCGGTGCTTTTGACCCGGCCGGGCATCACCACGTCGGTGAAGATCAGGTCGGGCCGCGCCCCGTCCTGCAAGGCTTGCATTGCGCGGTCGCCGTCCTCGGCGGTCAGCACGGTGTAGCCCGCTTGTTCGAGCAGATCCACCACGGTCACCCGTACGTCCTCGTTGTCCTCGACCACCAGAATGGTTTCCTGGCCCACGTCGTGCGGCATGGGTTCAGGGTGAGTCTCCTGGACTTCTTCGCCCAGGCTGCGCGGGAAGTACATTTGCACCACGGTGCCCTTGCCCTCCTCGCTCCACACATCCACGTGCCCACCGCTTTGGCGGACAAAGCCAAACACCATGCTCAAGCCAAGACCGGTGCCGTGGCCGTTGCGCTTGGTGGTGAAAAACGGCTCGAACACCCGCGCCAGGATCGTCGCCGGCATGCCCACGCCAATGTCCGTGACGGCCAGGCGCACATACTCGCCCGGCTTGATGCTTTTGCCGATGCAATCCCTGGGGTTGAGGATGATGTTTTCGCCGGTGATGCGAATCACGCCCTCGCCTTTCATGGCATCGCGGGCATTGATCGCCAGGTTGAGCAACGCATTTTCCAGCTGGTTGCGGTCGACGTTGATGCACCAGGAGTCCTGCGGCAACTGCACATCGATATGAATGGTTTCGCCGAGTGCGCGTTGCAGCAACTCGCCCAGCCCGGCATAGATGCGCTGCGGGTTATACACGGCCGGTGACAACGGTTGGCGACGGGCAAAGGCCAACAGTTGCGACGACAGTTTGGCGCCACGCTCCACCGCCGCGATGGCCGCCGTGACGCGCCGCTGTACCTGGGCATTCTCCGGTTCATGGCGGGCCAGTAAATGCAGGTTGCCGGCGATCACTTGCAGCAGATTATTGAAGTCATGGGCCACGCCACCGGTCAGGCCGCCGATGGCCTCGAGCTTTTGCGCCTGGCGCAGTTGGTCTTCGGCGGCGGAACGCGCCTGGACTTCAGCGGCCACGCGCTGCTCCAGGTTATGGGTCAGTTCCTGGCGCAAGCGTTCGGAATGCACATGGGCGGTGGTCTCCACCACAATCGCCAGCACGCCGGCCGGTTGCTGGTCGTCGCCAGGGACGGGGCTGTAGTAGAGATCCAGCCACACCGTTTCCGGCTGGCCGTTGCGCAGCAGCACCAAGTCCTTGTTGTTGAACGACAAGGTGCCGCCGGCCAGGCAGGTGTCCACCACATGGCGGTTGAAGTCGGCCACTTCCGGCCAACCCAGCTCCACCGGCGAGCCGAGCAAATACGGATGGCGGCCACCGGCGAACACCGAATAGCTGTCGTTGTAGATCATGTACCCGGCCCGGCCCCACAGCATCACCATGGGCACGGGGGACGCCAGCATCATCTGCACGGTACAGGCGAGGCTGGTGGACCAGCGGTCAAGCGGTCCCAGGTCGGTGCTTGACCAGTCAAATGCGCGAATTCGCTGGGCCATTTCGCCGGCCCAACCTTCACAGCCGTGGGGATTGGATAAGAATTGCATCGTTCGGCTCTGCGCAGAGAAAGGACAGTCGCAATTTTTTGAGCGCATCAAGGGTCGATGGTTTCATTTTGTATAAATTAGGGGTTAATCACCGCAAGCGCTACCGGCCTCAGTGAAAATCCCGGCTGCGCACCGTGATGCCTTCCAGCAGCGGCGTCAGGTCGGTCAGGCGCCCGGCGATCAGGTGTCGCACCTCACCCACCGCCTCCCAGCGTCCGTCCACCTTGAGCAGGCGCGAACCCACCAAGACCTGGCGCTGACGTTCGGCCAGGTCGCGCCAGACCACCACGTTGAGGTTGCCGAATTCATCTTCGAGGGTGACAAAGGTCACGCCACTGGCAGTGCCGGGACGCTGGCGACCGGTCACCAGCCCGGCAACGCTGACAGTGCGGCCATGTTCCACCGCCATCAGTTCGTTCGAGCTGCGGCAGCGCCGTTTACGCAGCTCGGCGCGCAACAGCGCCAACGGATGCGGGCCAAGTGTGGTGCCGAGCAGGGCGTAATCGGCATGCAGGTCCTCGCCCACCGTCGGTGTTGGCAGTTCCACCCGTGCTTCATCGGGGCTGGGAAGGCCAGCAAATAACCCTAGCTGCTTATGCACCCCAGCCACGGCCCAGCGCGCCGTATGCCGATTGCCGGCCAGCGCGCGCAAAGCCCCGGCATCCGCCAGCAACGCCTGGGCACGCGCCTCCAGGTCGGCGCGCTGGTCCAGGTCGGCAATGTCGCTGAACGCCCGGCGCTGACGTGCAGCTTCGATACGCCGCCCATCCTCTTCGCGAAACCCCGAGATCATGCGCAAGCCCATGCGAATCGCCGGTTGCTGGCCGTCGATGGGTTCCAGGCTGCAATCCCAGTCGCTGGCCTGCACATCCACCGGACGGATCTGCAAACCATGGCGCCGCGCATCCTGCAGGATCTGGTCCGGGCTATAGAAACCCATGGGCCAGCTGTTGATCAGCGCACAGGCGAAGGCCGCCGGCTCATGGCACTTGAGCCAGCAACTGGCGTAGGTCAGCAAGGCGAAACTGGCGGCGTGGGACTCGGGGAAACCATAGCTGCCAAAGCCCTTGATCTGTTCGAAGATCTGCGCGGCAAAAGCCTCGGTGTAGCCATTCTTCAGCATGCCGGTGCGCAGGCGTGCTTGATGCGGTTCCAGGCCACCGTGACGTTTCCAGGCGGCCATGGAACGGCGCAACTGGTCGGCCTCGCCGGGGCTGTAGTCGGCGGCGACCATGGCGATCTGCATCACTTGCTCCTGGAACAACGGGATGCCCAGGGTGCGCTTGAGCACCGCCTCGAGCTCCGGCGACGGATAGGTGGTGGGTTCCTCTTTGTTACGCCGGCGCAGATAGGGATGCACCATGCCGCCCTGGATCGGCCCGGGGCGCACGATGGCCACCTCGATCACCAGGTCGTAGAATTTTTGCGGCCGTAACCTGGGCAACATCGACATCTGCGCCCGCGACTCGATCTGGAACACGCCAATGGTGTCGGCCTTGCTGATCATCGCGTAGGTGGCCGGGTCTTCCTTGGGGATCGTCGCCAGGGAAAAGTCCAGATGGCGATGGCGACGCAGCAGATCGAAACAGCGGCGGATCGCGCTGAGCATGCCCAGGGCGAGAATATCCACCTTGAGCAGGCCCACGGCGTCGAGGTCATCCTTGTCCCACTGGATGATGGTGCGCTCGGCCATGGCGGCGTTTTCCACCGGTACCAGGGTGTCCAGCGGGTACTCGGAAATCACGAAGCCACCGGGGTGCTGGGACAGGTGCCGGGGAAAACCGATCAGTTGCTGGGTGAGCGTCAGTACGCGGCGCAGGATCGGGCTGTCCGGGTCGAAGCCGCCTTCGCGCAAGCGTTCCAGGGGCGGCGCATCGTCACTCCAGCGGCCGCAGCATTCGGCCAGCGCGTTGATCTGGTCCGGCGGCAAGCCCAGGGCCTTGGCCACATCGCGCACCGCACCGGCTGCGTGGTAACTGCTGACCACCGCCGTCAGCGCCGCGCGCGTGCGGCCATAGCGCTGGAACACGTACTGCAGCACTTCTTCGCGGCGTTCGTGTTCGAAGTCGACGTCGATGTCCGGCGGCTCGTTGCGCTCGCGCGACAGGAAACGCTCGAACAGCATGTTCATCAGGCTCGGGTTGATCTCGGTGATCCCCAAGGCAAAACACACCGCCGAGTTGGCCGCAGAGCCGCGCCCCTGGCACAGGATCGAACGGCTGCGCGCAAAGCGCACGATGTCGTGCACGGTGAGAAAGTAGCTTTCGTAGCCCAGCTCGCTGATCAGTTCCAGTTCGTTGTTGATCTGCTGCAAGGTCTTGGCGTCGACTCCTTGCGGCCAGCGCTGGGCGATGCCTTCTTCGGTGACGGCGCGCAGCCAGGATTTGGCGTCATGGCCCTCGGGCACCAGCTCGCGCGGGTAGTGATAGCGCAACTGGCCAAGGTCGAAGGTGCAACGGTGCGCGATGTTAAGGGTCTCGTCGAGCAAGGCTTGCGGGTACAGCGCGTCCAGCGCCTCGATGCTGCGCAGGTGGCGCTCGCCATTGGGATGCAGGCGCGTGCCGGCTTCGGCCACCGGCACGTGATGGCGGATCGCGGTCATGGTGTCTTGCAGGGCGCGGCGGCCGCGCGCATGCATATGCACATCGCCGCAGGCCACCGCCGGGATATGCAGGCTGGCGGCCAGTTGCAGGCGTTGCTCCAGATGCCGCGCATCGTCCTGGCCGCAGTGCAGGTGCACCGCCAGCCACAGGCGTTCGGCGAAGGTACGGCACAACCACTGGATGGAGGCCTGGGTGTCGCTGTCTTCGGCAATCCATAGCGCCAGGAGGCCGTTGAGGGGGCGTTCGAAGTCTTCTTGCAGCAGGCGATAACTGCCCTTTTCAGCGCGGCGGCGGGCCAGGGTAATCAGGCGGCACAGGGACTGGTAGCCGCTGAGGTCCTGCACCAGCAGCACCAGTTTCGGGCCGTTCTCGATGCGCACTTCGCTGCCGATAATCAGCGGCAAGCCCACCGCCTTCGATGCCTGCCAGGCCCGCACAATGCCCGACAAAGTGCATTCATCGGTGATCGCCAGGGCGCTGTAACCCTGGCGTTTGGCCCGTTCGAACAACTCCAGCGCGCTGGAGGCACCGCGCTGGAAGCTGAAGTTCGTCAGGCAATGCAGCTCGGCGTAACTCATGGCCACCGCCTCCTACAGAAGGCCGGTTGCAGCCTATGGGGACTCATGCGAACCAGCCTTGCAGCCACAGCCCATCGCTTTGCCCCACGCTGCGATAGGCCCAGCCTTGCTGGCCGGCGCGGGTACGGATCAGGTAGTAGTCGCGGCGAATATCGGCGCCGTCCCACCAGCCGGATTCGATGCGCTCCGGCCCCATGAGGATCTGCACGCCCTGCTCGGCCAGCAAGGTCGGTTCGTTAAGCAGCCAGCCGGGACGCTGGACCTTGTTCAAGGTGACGCACGGGCTTTTATCCGCCGCCATTTGCCAGGCGCATTCGGGGCGATGGTCGGCATGGAAGCGCAGGCCTTGCACCGCCTCATCCCCCAGGCGGGCCCGCAGGCGTTCGCGCAGTTGCTCCCACGGCAAGGTCTGTTGCGGGCGATCGTCGAACAGGTCCTGGCGTTGCGGCACGAACACCGGCAGGTCCTGGGCCACCAGGCGAAAGCCGCGCACCGGTGAAGTGACCTGTACCTGCTCCAGGCGCCCACGGGCCAGTTCGAACAGCATCGCCGGTTCGCGCTCGGCGCTGAGCAGGCCGACCTTGATCACGCTGTCCGGCGCCTGGGCATGTTCCAGGTGCAGGTCGAAGCGTTGCACGCCACTATCGCGACCGCAGAGGAAGGCCGAGAGGTCGCCGGTCAAACGCCGCAGGGGGAATAACAAGGCCTGGTGGGATTGCACATCGAAATTCAACTCGATGCGCACATCGAACTGGTCCGGCGGCTGATAGAACGCCAGGGCCAATGGTCGTTGCCCGGTCAACGCATCCAAGTGCTTGAGCAGGCCGGCGTCAAAACGCCGCGCCAGGGTGTGCCGGGGCAACGCCTGTACCTGGGCCAGGGTACGCAGGCCCATGCGCGACAACGCGGTGGCCGCTTGCGGGTCGAAGCCGGCGCGGTCGATGGGCAATGGCGCCAGGGCCTGGAGCAACCCATCCTCATCGGCCACGGCCAAGCCATCGTAGAGATTGGCCAGCACCCGCGCCGCCGCCGGGTTGGGCGCGGCGACGATACGGTGACGAAAGCCCAGCTCGGTCAGTTCCTGGCGCAAGCGTGCCTCGAACTGTGGCCAAGGCCCGAACAGGCCCAGGCTCGATTCGATCTCGAACAACAAGGCGCGCGGGTAATACACGCTGACCTGGGAGCTGAAGCGGTAGGCCCAGGCCGCCAGGAATTGCTGCCAGCGTTCGATTTGCACGGGGTCGTATTCGGCGCTGGCAAAGGTCTTGGCCAGGGCATGGGCGGCCGTCAGCGATTGACCGGGACGCAGGCCCACTGCGCGGGCGGCGTCATTGACGGTTTGCAGCACGCGCCGCTGCGGCGTGCCGGCCAGCAGCGCCAGGGGTTGGTCGGGCTCGGGGTGCAGGCGCTGCACCCCGTCCAGCGCCAATTGCGGGAAGACAATACACACCCAGCGCATGGCAACCTCAGTGCCCCGCCAGTGCAATCGGCGCCGGGTGAGCCAAACCGCCCCGGCACTTGAGCACCCGCACCTGGGCAGGTTTGGCCTCGACGGCCAGGCGCAGGGCGGCGGGTGAAGCGTTGATCGCTTCACTCAAGGCGCGCCAGGCAAACGCCAGGGTCTGCCCGGTTTCCGCGGCCACCTGCAAGCGACGCAAGGCGCGGTCATCCGCCTTGCGCGGCCAGCACAGCACCGCGCCGCAACTGCCGGAGCGCAGGCACTGCTCCACCGCCCACAACACATCGCGCGCCTCGGCCTGGACCACCGACAGCTGGCGCAAATCTACCCCGGCGTTCTGCCAGGCGTGGGGGTACGGGGTGTAGGGCGGCGCCACCAGCACAATGCGCTCCCCCGCCGCCGATAATCGCGCGAGGGTCGGCAGCACCAGTTGCAGTTCGCCCACGCCTTCCTTGGCCATGAGGATTTCGCTCAAGGCCGACTCCGGCCAGCCGCCCGTGGGCAGCACCGCATCCAGCGCCGCCAGCCCCGTGGGGTGTACGCTGGCCGGGGGCGCGGCAGGCCGGCCTTTCCAGACGCGACCGCCATTGAACAGCGTGTCCAGTGCAATCACGGCGCCCATCAGCCTTGCCTCACCAGGCCGCAGAATACCCCTTCGATGGCCAGGTCCTGGTCGGGGCCTACCACGATAGGTTCGTATGCGGGGTTACGCGGCAGCAGACGCACACGCTCGCCACTGCGTTCGAAACGCTTGATGGTGACTTCGCCGTCCAGGCGCGCCACCACAATCTGCCCGTTCACGGCTTCGGCACTGCGGCGGACGCCCACCAGGTCGCCGTCGAGGATGCCGTCTTCGATCATCGAATCACCTTGCACCCGCAACAGGTAATCCGGGGTTTTCGCGAAAGTAGCGGGGTCGAGTTGCAGGCGGCTGTGCACTTCGGCATCCGCGCCGATGGGCAGGCCTGCTGCCACTCGGCCGAGCACCGGGACATCCAGCCACTCCGGGCGCATGGGCTGGTTGAGCAAACGGATACCACGCGCCTGGTTGGGATTGACCTCGATGAAGCCGGCCTCGGTCAGGGCCACTACGTGTTTACGCGCGACGCTGCGAGAGGCAAAGCCGAACGCCTCGGCGATCTCGGCGAGGCTGGGGGGTTGGCCTTGCTGCGCGATACGGTCGCGGATGAAGGTCAGGATGGCGGTGCGGCGGGGGGTCAGGGTTGTCATGGAGTACATTTGTACTCTTTTGGGAAATTTCTTACAAGGACCGGTAGTCGGGGTTGGGGGGGTATGCACATTTAACCGAGTACACCAAGCTCACAACTCCGGTCGGCCCAGAAGCCGCCAAGCTCACCCCCCTCCCGCCATATGCTGCGCAATCCTGCCCCTCAACCACCGCTCCGCCGGGTCATTGTCATGCACCCCACTCCACACCATCGACAACTCCGCCGCATCAATCGCAAACGGCGGATCCTCTGCCCGCAGCGCCGTGCCCTCGGTCAACGCACACGCCGCATAGTCCGGCACCGTCGCAATAATCTGTGTACCGGCCAGCAACGCCCGCAAGCCACTGAATTGCGGCACCGCCAGCACCACCCGGCGGGCACGGCCGATACGCGCCAGGTCCAGGTCGATATTGCCGCTCAAGTCTCCCGAGAACGACACCATCGCATGGGGCCGCGCGCAATAGTCGTCGAGGGTCAGCGGTTCAACGCCGTCATCACCGCGCAGTACCTTGCAGGGTATGTCCCGCAGTTTCTTGCGCTTGGCATTCGCCGGCAGTTCGGTGGTGTAGCTCACGCCTACCGAGATCTCGCCACTGGCCAGTAATGCGGACATCAGCAGGTAATTGGCGCGGCGTACCACCACGATGATGCCCGGGGCTTCTTCGCGCAGTTGGCTGAGCAACGGCGGGAACAGGCCGAACTCGGCGTCGTCGGACAGGCCGATGCGGAACACCGCACAGCTGGTGGAGGGGTCGAAGTCCTTGGCGCGGCTGACTGCGCCTGAAATGGTGTCCATGGCCGGTTGCAGCTCCTTGAGTATCGCCACGGCGCGTGGCGTGGGCTCCATGCCCCGGCCGTTGCGCAGCAGCAACGGGTCGTCGAACAAATCTCGCAGCCGACCCAAGGCCGCGCTCACCGCCGGTTGGCCCATGAAGAGCTTTTCGGCGACCCGGGTCAGGTTCTTCTCGAACATCAGCGCTTCGAAAATCACCAACAGGTTCATATCGACGCGGCGCAGGTCGTTGCGGTTCATGGCGGTATCCAAACGGTTAGCAGGCTGCCAGCTAAGCAGGCAAAACACTGCCTGGATTGCATGCCTGTGCTGTCTTTTTCGTGACCGAACCTGGCGAAATTAACAACGATTAACTCGCCAGCCAGACGGTGCGGCGCCAAAAATGAGCCGGTCTACACTGCATCCATTCACCGGGAACGCTCCCATCGACTGCGGATATTCGTCATGGCCCGACCTGCGTACTGTGCTCCTCGCTTATCCGCTACCGGCGGCCTGTGCCCCCGGCGCGAGCGGATCGCCAAGCAATTGATCCTCGCCAACCTCGGCGAAAGTCTGGCGATTGCCGACCTGGCCCAAGCCTGCGCCCTGTCGCGCAGCCATTTTTCCCGCGCATTCAAGTGCACCACCGGGCTGTCGCCCCAGGAATGGATACGCCAGCAGCGCATCCAGCGGGCCAAGGAACTGATCACCGGTTCCTCCTTGAGCCTCACGCAAATCAGCCTGGAGTGCGGGTTTTGCGACCAGGCGCATTTCTGCCATATGTTCACGCGCAGCGAGGGCGTCAACCCGATGACCTGGCGAAATCACCAACTGCGTCACAAGCCTCAAGAGATCGCTGCCTAGTGGTCTGCATGCACCTGGAATATGCTGGCCGCTTACTTTTCCCAGAACATGGCCACCCATGAGTGCCCCACGCGACCAGGCCGTGCATTTCGGTCCTTACCGTATCCACCCGCGCCAGCGCCTGGTGCTGGAGGCCGGTCGCCCGTTGCGCTTGGGCCGGCGGGCAATGGACATCCTGCTGATCCTGTTGGAGCAGGCCGGCACTGTGGTGAGCAAGCAGGAACTGATCGCCCGGGTCTGGCCCAAAAGCGTGGTGGAAGACGGCAACCTGCGGGTGCATATGGCAGCGCTGCGCAAGGCCCTGGGCGATGGCCAGGCCGGGCAGCGCTATATCGTCACGGTGGCCCAGCGGGGCTACAGTTTTGTAGCACCACTGAGCATCGAGCCGATGAGCCTACCGACCGAAGGCGCGCCCCCACGCCCGGGCCACAACCTGCCGTTGCGACGCACGCGCATGCTCGGCCGCCAGGCCCTGATCGACAGCCTGGTGCAGCAGCTGCCCGAGCAACGCTTTATCACCCTGACCGGCGCCGGCGGCATCGGCAAGACCACCGTCGCCTTGCGCGTGGCGGAATTGTTGATCGGACATTACCGCGACGGTATTCGCCTGTTGGACCTGGCGCCTCTCAGTGCACCGTCGATGATCCTGCCCAATCTCGCCGCGCTGCTCGACCTCACCCACACTGAGCACGAACCGCTGGCTGTGTTTGCCCGCCGTCTGCAGGAGCACCAATTGCTGCTGGTGATCGACAACTGCGAACACCTGCTGGACGACATCGCGCTGATCAGCGAGACCCTGCTGCGCCACGCGCCCAAATTGCACATCCTCACCACCAGCCGCGAGGCATTGCGCGCCGAGGGCGAGTCGGTGCAACGCCTGGAGCCCCTGGCCTGCCCGCCCGCCACCGGCAACCGCGCCCAGGCCCTGGGCTATCCGGCCCTGCAACTGCTGATCGAGCGGGCCATGTCCCATCAGGACAGCTTCGAACTGAGCGAAGCCGAACTGCCCCTGGCTATCGACATCTGCCAACGCCTGGACGGCATCCCCCTGGCAATCGAGTTGGTGGCCGCGCAGATCGAGCGCTTCGGCCTGCCCGGCCTGCTGGTGCAAATGGAAGACAACTTCCGCCTGCTCACCCGTGGCCGGCGCAGCGCCCTGCCCCGCCATCAAACCTTGCGCGCCACCCTGGACTGGAGCTTTGAACTGCTCACCGGCTGCGAGCAAATCTGCCTGCGTCGCCTCGCGGTGTTCCGGGGTGGCTTCAGCCTGGCCAGTGCCGCAGCGGTGATCGCAGGGCAACAGGTTGCGCCGGCCGCGGTACTGGGTTCGATCACCCAACTGGTGGCGAAATCCTTGCTCAATGTGGAGGCTGGGGATGACGAGGTGATCTATCGCCTGCTGGACATCACCCGCACCTACGCCCTGGAAAAACTCAGCGTCGCCAATGAACTCGACGCCACGCGTGAACGCCACGCCAACCGTTGCCTGGTCCTGATGAACCAGGCGCAGGCCGATTGGGAGCAGACGGCCACCCAAACCTGGATCGACCGCTATGCCCCGCTGCGCGAAGACATTCGTGCCGCCCTCGACTGGGGCCTGGGCGACCAGGGTGTCCACCTGCTGGGCATTCGTCTCACCGTCAGCGCCATGCCGTTGTGGCAGGAGCTGTCGCTGCTGCGCGAACACGGCCTGTACGTGAGCAAGGCCCTGGCGCGGCTGGGGCAATCGAGCACGCCGAGCCCGCACTTGAACATGGCCCTGCAGTTGGCCTTCGGCAGTTTTTCCTATCACACCCTGGGCGGTACGCCGCAGACCATCGAAGCCTTTGCCCATGCACGGCGCCTGGCCGAAGCCGACAGCAACCTGGTCGGCCAACTGCGCGCGGTGTCGGGGCAAATGACGGTCAGCCTGTGCGGAGGCAACTACCGCGAGGCCCTGGAGCAAAGCCTGCATTTCGACCGGTTGGGGCCTCAGGCCGAGCCGTTGCTGGCCCTCAGCGCCCAACGCCTGAGGGTGCTGGCGCAGCACTTCGCCGGCCACCAGGCGCTGGCGCAGCAG
This sequence comes from Pseudomonas sp. B14(2022), assembly GCF_012030485.1. Classification (NCBI taxonomy): domain Bacteria; kingdom Pseudomonadati; phylum Pseudomonadota; class Gammaproteobacteria; order Pseudomonadales; family Pseudomonadaceae; genus Pseudomonas; species Pseudomonas sp. B14(2022). Next base: position 62,120 of record NZ_JAAUVM010000008.1, on the reverse strand, counting down.
AATGCCGAACAGGTGATCCAGCGCATGGCCCAGAGCGGCCATCTCAACCGGTTTACCCACGGCTTTGGCGTGCAGTACGACCAGAGCGTGGCCTCGTTGACCATCCTCGCACGCATCCTGTGGCTGCGCGGTTTTCCCGAACGCGCGTGGCGCACCGCAAGCCAGGCGCTGGCGCTGGCATTGCAGATCAATCACGGCACGTCGATTTGCTACACCCTGGCCCTGGCCGGGGTGGTCATCGCCCACTACAACGGTGACTCCGTCGCAGCCCGCGACCAGTTGGACCTGCTGCTGCAGCAGGCGCAAAAGCATTCGGTGCAGTTGTTCCACACCTGGGCGCAGTGCTACGAAGGCACGGCGCAGATCGACGATAGGCAGGGATTGGGGCTGGTCGAAGACATCCTGGTGACCTTCAACGCCCGTGCAGTGGATGAGGCCTTGTTCGAACGCGCCCGGTGCGGTGCCGCCGGCTGGTGCAGCGCGGAAATCCTGCGCGTGCGCGCCGAGTCCATGCCCGACATCCACGGGGCTGAGGCGCTGCTGCTCGAAGCCCTGGGCCTGGCACACCAGCAAGGCGCGCTGGCCTGGGAGCTGCGCTGTGCGGACTCCTTGGCGCGGCTGTGGCAAAAGCAGGGTCGTGTGCAGGCCGCCCGCGACCTGCTGGGTTCGGTCTACGCGCGATTTACCGAAGGCTTCGCCACCCAGGACCTAGTCCGCGTACGCTGCCTGCTCGACGAGTTGCAGGACAAACGGCCGGCCTGAAAACGTCCCCAGGTAATGCCCATAACCCTGCTGCAAACGGGCAACCTGCTGCGGGTTGCGCAGGAGTGCCAGGCCATAGCTGCGCACGCTGTTGAGCAGGCGATAGCGCGGATAACCCGGACCGGGTTCGAGGCTCAACAGCGAGGTACCGACCAGGCGCGTGAGCAAATACGACAAGTCGGCGTGTTCCAGCTCTGTGCCGGCGACCAGCTGATTCAGGGTGGGCGCGGTCACGGCCATCTTGAACAGGCTCAATTGCAGGAACAGCCAGCGCTCCGGCAGGCTCAGGCGCTCGTAGGTCCAGTCCAGGGCGGCGGCCAGGGATTGGTGGCGCTCCACCGCCGTGCGGCGGCCCCGGGCCAGTACCTGCAATCCACTGTGCAACTGCGCCTGTAAACCACGTACGCCCAGCGCGTCCACCTGGGCGGCCGCCAGTTCAAGGGCCAGGGGAATACCGTCGAGGCGCCGGCAGATGTCCCGCAACGGCGTCAGATCCTGTTGGCGCAACACAAAGCCCTGTTGACCGGCACACGCCCGTGCGACGAACAGTTGCACGGCGGGGAACGCCATCGCCTGTTCAATACTGCCCACCGCCGACGGCGCCGGCACGGCCAATGGCGGCACGCGCAGCACCCATTCGCCTGGGGCCTGCAACGCTTCGCGACTGCTGACCAGCACGCTGACCTGGGGCGCGGTTTCGCGCAGCACCCGCAAAAGATGTCGACAGGCACCGAGCAACAGGTCGGCGCCGTCGAGTACCAGCAGCAATTGCCGGGACACCAGCTGGCGGCACAACTCAGTGACACTGCCGCTGGGTTCCAGATGCAGGATCGTGGCCAGATGGCGCAGCATCATCAGCGGCGCCTCCACCGTGGCCAGGTCGACCCACCACACACCGTCGCGGTAGCGCGGCAATACACGCTCGGCCAGGGCCTGGGCCAAGACGCTCTTGCCCACGCCGGCGCAACCGGTGAGGGTCATCAGGCGCTGCCCGGACAAACGCCGCACCAGCACGCCCAGCAGCTCATCGCGACCGATCAGCGGGCTGAGCCGGGTTGCGAGGTTATGCCGGCGCAGCACCGCTGCGGCCGGGCCATGTAGGGATGCGGCGAAACAGTAGCCGCGCTGGGGGTCGTTAATAATGAAGCGTTGCCCGTCAAGGGCACGGCGCAGTGCGGCGATGTGCACCCGCAGATTGCTCTCTTCCACCACGCTGCACGGCCAGACCCGCTCGATCAAGGTAGCCTTGCTGATGAATTGCCCTGGCGACTCCAGCAGCACCGCAAGGACATCCAACGCCCGACCGCCCAACGGCACCGGCCAACCCGCCTTGCTCACCAACCGCTGCTGCCGGTGAAACGCATAGGTGCCGAAGCGCACCGTGCCATCCGCGTCAATCGCCTGAGGCTCATTCATGTCTGCAATCGCGCTGAAACGCCCGGTCTTGGGCATCCGCGCATCCTTTTCCATGGGCTCGACGTTATCTTGCCAGCTACCTGTAACAGGGCAATGCTGGCACAGGGAGCGATACGGACAATCGGGTGCGCGAGACGGACATCCCGTCGTTAACTGAACTGTTGGCGGTATTGGGTAGGGTTCAAGCCGAGTTTTTCACTGAATAGAAAGCGCATGTGCCGCACGCTGCCGAAGCCTGCATGGAACGCCACGGTCTTGAGCGGCAGGTCGGTGGTTTCCAGCAATTGCCGGGCGCGGTCGATGCGCGCGCCCTGCAGGAAGGCCATAGGCGTCATCTGCACGTCCTTGGCGAACAACCGGGCAAAGTGGCGTGGGCTCATGCCAGCCAGTTCGGCCATGGACTCGATGGTGAAGGGCTGGTCCAGATGGGCGAGCACATGGTTCTGCACGCGGGTGATCGCGGTTTCCTGGGGCGCCACGGACGCCGTCATCGGACTGAACTGGGCCTGGCCGCCCTGGCGTTTCATCACCACCAGCAGCACCTTGGCCACATCCACCGCCACTTGCTTGCCATGGTCCTGGGCGACGATCGACAGCGCCAGATCGATACCGGCGGTGACCCCGCCCGAGGTAATCAACCGCCCATCCTGCAGGTAGATGCGATCCGTCTCGACGATGGCCTTGGGGAAGGCCTTGATCAGGCGTTCGGTGTAGTGCCAGTGGGTGGTCACGCGGCGTTCGTCGAGCAGCCCGGCGTGGCCCAGCACAAAGGCTCCGGTGCAGATCGAGCCGAAGCGCCGCGCCCGTGGCGCCGCCGCCTTGAGCCAGGGCAGCAGCGACGGGTGGCATTCGTTGTAGGCACCCGGGCCGCCGGGCACCAGCAGCAGGTCATAAGCCGCCTGGGCCTGGTCCAGCAGCAGGTCAGTCTGGACCATCACCCCATTGGAGGCGCGCAACGGACCGGGCTCGGTACCCAGGGTGAGAATCTGGTAATGCTCCGCCGCCGGCAGGTAGCGGTTGGCAATGGAAAACACTTCGAGCGGCCCGGCCATGTCCAGCAGGAGGAAGTCCGGGAACAGCGCCATGGCCACGGTTTTCATACGGGAAGAATCCATCGAGGGAAGAAAGCGGCAGATATTATGACACGCCTTTTTATTGTCAACATATAGGGGACAGTTATTCAGATTCCAGCTTCTTAATGAATATTTCAGTTACCAGTAATCTTCTTCTCAACGCAAGCGCCCTGCATCTCGCAGCCCGCGCTCACTTGAGGACAAGACCATGCTGACCCTTCGCAAAGCTTCCGAACGCGGCGCCGCCAATCACGGTTGGTTGAAGTCGTTTCATACCTTCTCGTTCGCCAACTATTGGAACCCCAATGAACAGGGTTTTTCCGACCTGCTGGTGATCAACGACGACCGCGTCGCGGCCGGCAAAGGCTTCGGCCAGCACCCGCACCGCGACATGGAGATTTTCTCCTATGTGCTTGAAGGCGCCCTGGAACACAAGGACACCCTGGGCACCGGCTCGGTGATCCGCCCCGGCGATGTGCAACTGATGAGCGCCGGCAGCGGCGTGGCCCACAGCGAGTTCAACCACAGCCAGACCCGCAGCGTGCACTTCCTGCAAATCTGGATCGTACCCGCCGTGGCCGGTGCCGAGCCGCGCTATCAACAGGAGCACTTCAGCGCGGCGCAGAAACAAGGGCGCCTGCAACTGATCATCTCGCCGGACGGCACCGACGGCTCCCTGACCGTGCGCCAGGACGCCAGGGTGTACGCCGGGCTGTTCAACGGCGACGAAGCCGCGACCCTCGACCTGCCGCCGGATCGCCACGTGTACATCCATGTAGCTCGGGGCAGCGTGGACATCAATGGCCAGCGCTTGCAGGAAGGCGACGGTGCCCGAGTGCGCGATGAGCGGCAAATCCGCCTGAGCCAGGGCCAGGATGCCGAGGTGCTGGTGTTCGACCTGCGTCCCCAGGAATTGCCGCAGATGCCGTGACGAGCACGGCGATGGCCCTTTGAAACGGGCCATCGCTGGCATCGATAGTCACCATCAGCCCAATGAAGTTCTCTTAAAAAATGCAACGCGTAACATCAAACCCATACCAGGCAACACCCAACTAAAACACTCGGAGCACACCATCATGAAACGCCAAATCTTGCTTAGCCTCGCTTTCTCGGTACTCGCTGCAAACGCATTTGCCCACCCTGTTGTTGCTGAAGGCGGCGCGGATCGCCTGATCGAAAATCGTGTTGCTGAAGGTGGCTCGGATCGCCTGCTGGAACGTCGTATTGCCGAAGGTGGCTCGGATCGCCTGCTGGAGCGTCGTGTTGCCGAAGGTGGTGCTGATCGCTTGCAGCAACGCGGTATTGTTGAAGGTGGTGCCGACCGCCTGCAAGGCAACCGCGTTGCCGAAGGTGGCGCTGATCGCCTGCAGGAACGTGGCCTGGCCGAAGGCGGTGCCGATCGTTTGCAGCAACGCGGTATTGTTGAAGGCGGTGCCGATCGCCTGCTGGACAACCACGCTTAATCCCGCTGTTCGCGGGGCCCCCCAAACCGGCCTGATCAGCCGGTTTTTTTTCGCCTTCGATTAATGCAGGTCGCAGTCCACCCACACCACAGCCTTGCCGATCTGTTGCCGCTGGTCATGGCATTTCTGGTGGCGTGCATCGAGGCCGAAGTGCAGTTGCGCCGTTGAGTCAACGGGCGGCGGCGTCCGTCAATCGTCGGGTCGCCCGGCCGGGCGATTTTTCCGGCCTGAGCAGGCAACACGTAAACCTGCGCCCTTCAGAAAAATCGTTGAAACTAAAATACTTATCGCACATTAAGAGTTTGCACTAGCATAAGTGTAAGTCCGTACACCCCCGTGCACTATCCCCCTACTACCCTCCTGCGCTCGTAAAAAACAAGTGGCGAATGTTAAAATTTGTCACGTTTTAGCAGAATCAATTCGATTAGTATCTAAACGCTAGCATCGATTGAACTGACGGCCTTGCATGCCAGAAAAGGGAGTAGGTGATGCATTTTTCCAATGTCCTCGCTATTGCACGGACTCAATCGAAATCGGAGGACTTTCGGGATTTTTTAGTTCGTACTGTAGCGAATAATTTAAAAGTCGATACACGCTGCTACGGACAACTAATTGACGCCAAGGAAAGTCACGGCCATTACCGTGCCATTATTATAGAAATTGATACACCCTCCGCCAGCAACCTGAGCCTGGACATAATAAAAAAAGCGCGAACTGAAAACCCTGACTGCACGATATTCGTCGTCATCACTTTTGCGTCCACCCTGAGCAAAACAAAATATTACTTGGCCGGTGCCGATTACTGCATCAAGGTGATCGAAACCTCACCCGAAAAAAACTTGAATCTGTTTGACGCCTTCCTCAGTGAAAGCGCTCGATTCAATCAGTGCGACCTGATACTCGACCAGGACCGCATGTGCCTGTATGGCGATGGAAAAAAGTTGGAAATATCCTTCGTCGAAATGCAAGTACTGGAAGCGCTTATTCATCACAGACTGCTCAGTCATAATGAGATCGCCAGTGCCATGGGACTTAATATCAAGTACTACGACTCCCGCGCACTGGAAAAGTCCATCAGCCGTTTGCGCGGAAAAATCAAGGCGCACTACGGTGAAAACATCATCCAAAACATTCGCGGTTATGGGTACAAACTCAGCCGGAGCCTTATTTGCGCCAGTCATTTCCACCCCACCAAGGAGGGGTCGAGCCGTGAATAGTAAAAAACCGCACGATGTACATGCCCCGGACTTCAAGATCATCAGGCAAGCCATCGTTGATCGCAGTCATGCCTGGTGGGGAAGTGAAATCAGCGTCGCAGGTGTCGTGGACCTCAAAGAACTTGAAAGTGCCTGCACTGAGGCCTTGCGCCATGTCCACCCACCGCGCAAAGCGCTTAAGGCGGTCAGCCCGGCGACGAGTCATACGCTCCTGCGCATGGGGCAATCGGCGCTGATGAACAACGACATCCTCAAGGCGATCATCGAGGCTGCACGGGCATTGGAATATCACAAACAACCCTTCACCCTCAGCCTTGACAACCCGCTGGACGCCCTGCCCGGTCCGGTAGAACGCCGGGCGATGGTGCGCCAGTTATATAAGTTGAAAGACCAGAGCGGTATCACGTTGGCCTACAACAACTACAGACTCGATACAAAGCCAGCGGACCTGCTGATCGACCTCAAGCTCTACGACTATATAAAAATGCCCTTTCCGGATTCTGCCCTGCGGCTCAGCCTGAATACCCGTTCGGACCTGTTCGACCGGCTCTATGACCGCATGCTGGAGCTGATCAGTGCGAGCAGAGTGTGCTTCATCGCTGACCAGGTCGAATTTGCCGACAGCGCCATGCTGGCAAAAAACCTGCCGTTCGAATACTTTCAGGGCGGCTATTACTCCCCCGCTGACTGCCTTTAACAATCGCTACTTCCTGATATGGGTGGACCCTATGAGCTCCTTCAAGAAACACGCCTTTGCTCCAACACTTCCTTCTATCGCACTGCTGGACTTCACGCCCAACGCAGAGTGCTGCCATTACGATGCAACGCCGGAGACGACGGACCCCGCCGATAAAAACCTGGCATTTTCTCACCTACAGATCACCCCGCGTTTTAATACGTACATTATTACCCACAGCCTCAACCTGCCCTCGCAACCATTTAACGCCAAGCGCCAAGAATCCAGAATGCCAACCGTCACGGACCCTGACAGCGCGCCGAACAACCCTACGCGTACCCAGGAGATCAGCGCCGAACGAACGCAACTGTATCCACAGGATTTCTGGCTGCTCACCCAACATGACCGGGCATTGGTCAAAGGTGGACTGCGCATTTCCTTGACCAATATTGAATCGGCGCTGATTAAAAAAATGCTGCACCATGAAGAACGTGTGGTCAGCAAAGATGAGTTGATCCGTAATATAGGTCGCGAACCCGAGTTATACCGCGGTCTGGAAATGTGCCTGAGTCGCCTGCAGGAAAAGTTCAAGCGAGTCAGCGACGGTGAACGCCTGTTTCGTGCAGTAAGAAACCGTGGTTATTGCCTGACGCAAAAAATCAAAAAGCCGCTAGAGCTGAATCAACCACGCCGTTAAAGAATAAAAACAATCCAGAACTTAGCATGCACCCTGCCTATTACCACACTCTTCTACCTGCCCTTTTATAACATCCATTTGGCTTACTCCCCACTGACCTTGTTATAAGTCGTCAGCCTCTGCCCCCTGCCGTTCATTACTATCAATAGGCACGCGCCTGCGCGTGCCTGTCGTTTATAACAGTTAACCCTTAACGCCTGCCACCACGTGCGCGGTCATCACCGGGAGCAGAACTATGCTTAATAACACTAGAATGCATCGCAACCTGACCCCCAGGGGTTTGACGTTCTGGGGGCAATGGACACTCGCATCGAGTTTAGTTGTCGCGCTGTTATTTACGCTGGTTATCGTAAAGACTGGCCAATTGGAGTATTACTACCGCGTCCTGGCCGCCTTTACGATATTAGCCTCTCTCCCGGCGTATACCTTGTGCGATGTCTACAGCAAGAAAGATGATTATGCCGTGGGCCTGGGACGCTTGTTCATGGGCTGGCTGTTAACCATGGGTATATTGTTTGCCGTGGGCGTAGCGTGTAATGCCAGCGCACTGTTCCCCGTGGAAACCTTATTACTCTGGGCGGCGGTCAGTTACCCGTTATTGGCACTGTGTTACATACCACTGCACAGCCTGTCCCGGTATTACCACCGCCAACTTCACGAGCGCCAAAAATCATTGATCGTGGGCACTGGCAAGCTTGCGGTGGACCTGGCCAGAACCCTCTCACGGCAAAAACGCTCGCCCTTGGTGGGCCTGGTCGGCAGCCGTGCCGAGGCGGCCGAAGATGCACAAGCGCAGATACTCGGCGAGCTGCCGCAACTGCCTCAATTGATCCGGCAGCACGGCATCCGCCGGCTCTACATCACCCATTCATTGCAGGACGCCACCCACATTGAGGCGCTGTACCTCAACCTGCTGGAGATCAGCGTGGATGTGATCTGGGTGCCCGACCTCAATAACATGCTGCTGCTCAACCATTGCGTGGCCGAAGTGGATGGGCTGCCGGCGATCTACCTCAACGAAAGCCCGCTGACCAGCCGCCCCACCGCTGCGCTGAGCAAGTCGCTGCTGGACAAGAGCCTGGCGCTGCTGGCTATCATCGCGCTGAGCCCACTGCTGTTGCTGGTCGCCCTGCTGATCAAGCTCACCTCCCCCGGCCCGGTGATCTTCAAACAGGACCGCCACGGCTGGAATGGTGAGGTGATCAAGGTGTGGAAATTCCGCTCCATGCGTGTGCATGACGACCATGAGGTACGCCAGGCCAGTCGCAACGATTCGCGCATTACGCCGGTGGGCCGGTTTATCCGACGTACCTCCATCGATGAATTGCCGCAGCTGTTCAACGTGCTGCAAGGGCACATGGCACTGGTCGGCCCGCGCCCCCATGCGATTGCACACAACGATTACTACTCGGGAAAAATCCGCGCCTACATGGCCCGCCATCGAATCAAACCCGGCATCACCGGCCTGGCTCAGGTCAATGGCTGCCGGGGCGAGACCGAGACCCTGGAGAAGATGCAACAGCGCGTCGACATCGACCTGCGCTACATCAACACCTGGTCGCTGTGGCTGGACATCAAGATCCTGTTGAAGACGCCATTTACGCTGCTGTCCAAGGACATCTACTGATCCCCTACGTGTAGCAGCTGCCGAGCGCAAACGAGGCTGCGTCAGCGGTGTGCCAGGCAGGCCGTAAACGCAGCCTCGCCGGGGCTCGGCAGTTGCTACGGATTTGAGCGGTGTTGGATGAGACAGTGTCTATATGGGTGCATTTATTCGGTGATCTTGTCGATGTTCTTGTAGAACAGCTCACTGTCGCGCCCATCGGTCATCGAATGCAGTGAGTAGGCGCGGTTCAAGCGTGCGCCGCCGTCGCGGGTCAGCGGCGCCCATACCAGGTTGGCGCGGCGCATGGTCGACAGGCTCATCAACTCATCGAAGGGAATGGACAGGTAGAGGCCCTTGTCGAAGCTGCCTTCGCCATATTGCTCTGTCGACGCGGTGGTCCGGGTGACCCATGCCCCTATGCGCACGCCATTGGTGAATTGGCGCGACAGGTCCAGGGTCGCGCCCCAGTCCCTGGCCAGGTAGCGGCCGACACTCAAGGCGCCCTGAATGTTGAACGGCAGATCGGTATAGCCGGTGATATGTCCGGTGACGGTGCGGTAATCGCGCAAGCTGAAATCCTGCTCGAAACCGCGCTGGCGCACGTAGTTCAGGTCGGCACCCAATGCCCAGCGTTGGCCCATCGGGCGGTACAGCACTTCACTGCCGACACCGGCATACATCGATTCAAGCAAGCCGCCGTAGACCATGCCGTAGAGGTCCTGGTCCAACTGCACCGCATGGTTGAGCTGAAAGGTCGGCAGGGTCACATCGGACGTGGTCATGTACCGGCGCAGGTCAGTTCGTACCCGCGGCAAACCACTGGGGGCATCGTAGGTAAACCCGTCGTAGTTGTTCAGCAGGTTGACGCTGAGCAGGCCGCTCCACCAAGTATTGCGGGTGAAACGATACTCGGCGTCGAGGTCGGCGGACACCTGGTAGAGCAAGCCATCCGGCCCGCCGACGTTCTGTTTGTAGCCAAGGCCCACACCGTAGCTGAAGGGTTTGGGGGGCTGGGTGTAGAGTACCGTCTGGGTGTTGATGTTGGCGCGATTGACTTCAGCCTGTCGGTGCAGGTTTTGCAGGGATTCGCGGTTGTTGACCACCTCGCGGAAGGTCTTGCGCGGCACACTGGTTTCCTCGATCGGCATGGCGTAGCGCTCGCTCACCAGCGTAAACCAATCGATCTGGTCATTGACGCTGTTATCCAGGATACGACTGGCGCGACCCACCGCCTTGGCGCTGTAGAAATAGCGTTGCTGCTCGCCATACACCAACAGCTCCGGCCCGCGCTGGGCGATGCGCTGCACGTTGTAGCCGGCATTGTCGTGCAGGCGCTGGGATACGGCGGCCCAGTCCACCTGATCCATCGGCGTGGTGGGTGCCTTGGTGGGCAGTTTCGGCGCCGGTGGGTCGTAGGTCTTCGCCGGCGCCTTGCGACTGACGAAATTGGTGTGCAGGGTGATACCGAACATGGCGGTGTTGCCACGTTCCCAGGCGGCACTCACGTCGATGGCGTCGGCCACCTTGTAGACCAGGCCCAGGTTGATCGGCGAGTCCTGGCGAAAGCTGTTGTCCCGAGGCTCGTTCTTGTAGTCGTTACCTTCCACCTCGAGCTTGAGGCTCAGTGGCGCCCAGGGTGTCTGGTAGGCGACACCGCCGAACAAGGAAGGCCGGCCGCGAAAGTAGCCGTTGGAAAAATTGCCGGAGCCCTCGGCGCTGGGTCGCTCCTTGAAGCGATCATCCAGCGCGCCCAGCGGGTTGTCCAAATCACCGCGACTGCCCAGGTAGCCCCAGGCGATGCCGGCACTGAAATCCAGATCGCCATAGCGTTTGTTAGCCACCAGGTACTCACTGGAAAACAGCCCGGTGCCGCCCAAGTCCATGAACCCCAGCGCCACCTCCGGCAGCCAATGGCTTTCCTGATACAGGCGCACCTTGGCATCGACCGCCTTGTCCTTGTAACTCTGGCCGCCGCTGAACGACTCGGCGCCATACGGGCGGTTGGTAATCGCGGTGTAGCGAAAGGTGCCTTCGAGCCAGTCCAGGGGCTGCGCGGAAAAACTATATCGACTGTAAGGTTCGGTGCGATTGGCATTCACGCTGAGTTCGCCAGTGGGCGCCATGCGCGCGGTAGGGGTTTGCAGCAGCCCGACGCCGCCGAAATCGCTTTGGGTGTAACGGGGATCGCCATGCACGACGCCAAAGGGCACCAGCAGCACGGCCGCAATACATAATTTCAAGGCATGACCTCGGCCAGGGGTTGGGTGGCAAGAAACTCGGCCAGTTGCTGATTGAGCTCAGGGGTGGGCGGGTTCAGGTCATCGTTGCGGATCGGCACCAGCAGCGTGCTGCCGGGCGCAGGGGGCGTGCCCTCCTCGCGATTCCACGCCGCGATACCCAGGCGCGTGACATGGCCATCGGGCTGGATCAGCCACAGGTAATCGCGGTCCGCTTCCGTCAGGGCCGGACAGGCATGAAGATAATCGAGGGGTCGCTGCAGCGGCGCGAATGCCAACGTGCAGGGCGCGGCGACGGCCCCCACGACGCGCACGCTGTGCGGCCTCGGCGGATAAACCAGGCGGTCGCCATCACTGACCCGCGGGTTGGGTGCAAAACCGACTTCCACCGCCACCGGATCCAGCATCGCCGTTTGGCGGCCGGTCACCGGCAAAGCCTGCACTTGTTGGTAAAGCTGAGCCGCCGCACGCGCCCGACCTTCGCGTCCGGCAGCCAACGCGGCCCCGTGCAGGGTTTGCAGGTCAAACAGCACACCGGCCTTGAGCCGTGCCTGCTGCGCCAGCAAGGGTTGGTGCAGCCAGGCCGCGCCCAGCCAATAGCCCTGGGCATCCGGTTGTGACGCGGTGATTACATCCAGCAAGCGGGTCTCGGGGTGCAGCGTGATTGCGCCGGGATTGCGCACCTGGCCGCTGACCGTCATTGCGGCGTGGCACGCACTGGCGCATCCCCACAACAACAGCAGCGCGCCTAATCGTCGGCCAGTCATCGGGCATCCTTGCGGGTGGGTTGCAGTTGGGTAATGGTCAGGGTCAGGGCGGGCGTGAGGTGCTGCTCGCTCTGCACGACAAAGCCGTTTTCGGGATCGACCCAGTAACGGTTGCGTGCCTGAAAGCCCAGCGCCTCGGACTCGATGTCTTCGTCTACGCGCAGCAAGGCATAGGGTTTATCGAGAATCTCGACGGTCTCGATGCCTTTGCGCCTCATGTGACTGGTGACCACCACGCCCAGGCGATAGCCACCGACCAAGTCGATCTGGCGCGTGCTGCGATAGCCATCCGGCACGTGATGCAGCCCTTGCTGGAACGGCGACTGGCCCTGCCAGCGCGTGCCATCCAGGTCGGCACCCAGACCGACCGTGCGCACCACCAGGCCATCGCGCACCAGCAACACCTGCTTGCCGGAGGCCACCCAGAATTGCAAGTCGCCGCGCTGGCGAATCAGCGCCATCACCCCTTCACTGGACACCGTGGTGACCTTGATCTGGGGAAACGGCACCGCATCCACCTGGGCTTGGCTCAACTGCAACGGTGCAGGCCCGCCCACGGCTGCCTTGAAGGTATCGAGTGAGGCCGTCATCAGCGGATTACAGCCAGCCAACAGCCACGCCAACCCCGCGTACGTACCGATTTTCAGACTGTTCACGCAGGTACCACCCTATCGGCTGCTGGCTTCGCTCAGGTTGTTCTGGGTGGATGCACCAATGCCGATGATCGACGCGGACGGCACCAGTTGGCTGATAAAGCGGTTCCAGCGCGTAATATTCGCGGGGCCGACAAACACCACATCCTGAGGCTGCACATCAAAGCGCGTGGCCAGGGCCATGGCCGACGGCGAGCCGGCTTCCAGTTGGAATACCTTGGCCGGTTCCACATCGATGTTCTGTGCGCCGCGAATCACATAGATGGCATCGGCGTTGGAGGTGTTCTGGTTGACCCCACCCACCGAACCGAGCACGTCGGAGAGGTTCATGCTGCGGGTCTTGAAACTCAGCGCGCGGGGTTGCATCACCTCGCCCATCACGTAGATGCGCTTGCGGTCGTTGTAAGCCAGGTACAGCTGGTCGCCGTCCTTGAGGTAGACCTCGTTCAAGCGCGACGCTTCGAGGTTGAGCGTGTCCAGGTCCAGGGTGTAGCGCTTGCCGCCACGGGTCAGGGTCAGGTTCGACAGGTCGGCATTGAGCGGGTCGATACCGGCCACCCCCAAAGCTTCGCTGACGTTCATGGCAATGGTGGTGATGGGCACCGGCCCGGCCTTGACCACCGCGCCGCTGATCACCACTTTCTGGCTGGCAAAGCGCAACACACTAACATCCACCTGGGGGCTGTCGATGTAGCGGCGCAGCTTGTCGGTGATCTCGCTGCGCAGCGCTTCAATGCTGCGCCCCTTGGCAACCAGTTCGCCCACGTAGGGGTAAAACAAGTTGCCCTCGGGGCTGACCAAACGACCGTTGGCATCGATCTGCTGCTGCGGGCCGGACGGTGCGGTGAGTTCAGGGTGATCCCACACCGTGATATACAGCGCATCATTTGGGCCGATCAAATACGGCTCGGGTTTATAATTCAATAGTTCCGCAGGAATGGAATAAGGCACGTGGCTTGCCGCGTCCATGGCCAATAACTTTGGCGTAATCGGAATTAAATCCACGCGACTGTTTTCAGGCCCGCCCTTTTCGGTCAGGGCGGCCGTGTCCATATATTGACCCGGGGCAAAAATGCAGCCTTGCAACAATGCAGCGGCCACGGCTGCAATAGAAAAAATACGCATCATAGTGCTAGGACACTCGCGATAGACGACAAGAAAAAAAGACCACTTGGGCGGGGAATCCAAGCGATCTTAAAAGCGGAGGGTGTACGACTAGTTGGTGGTACCGGTAGTGCCGGTAGTACCCGTGGTGGTGCCGCCATTGGAGCTGCCACCGCTGTTTGAAGCAGCGGCAACACCCGCAATCAGGGCAGCGCTAACCAACAACGTCTGCCCCACCGTAACGGTTCCCACCACTGCGGTATCAAGCCCCAATGGGAGCTCGTCGGCCATCGCCGAAGTACTCAAGACACTGAGTACCAGAATAGCCAGTGATTTTCTCATTTCAGACTCCTTATCATCAGTGAGCAGGCAAACCGATAGTGCCATTCAACTAAACAGCGCACCAGACGGATAATATTTAACCGACTTAGTTGAAAATAACGTTTTCCCGGCAAGCCCCCCGGCTTTCAATGCATTGAGCCCGACAAAGTTATTTAAAACGTTATTAATTGTCGGAAAACTTCAGGCCCTGCCGTACTTGTCTTCGAAGCGCACAATATCGTCCTCGCCCAGATAAGAGCCCGACTGCACCTCGATCAACTCCAGCGGAATCACCCCCGGGTTTTCCAGGGCGTGCACCTGGCCGATGGGGATATAGGTCGACTGGTTTTCCGACACCAGGTAAGTCTGTTCGCCATTGGTGACCCGCGCCGTACCGCTGACCACAATCCAGTGCTCGGCGCGGTGGTGGTGCATCTGCACCGACAACTTGGCCCCCGGCTTCACCGTGATGCGCTTGACCTGATAGCGCTGGCCGTTGTCCACCGAGTCGTACATGCCCCATGGCCGATACACCTCGCGGTGGTTGAGATGCTCATGGCGCCCGGCCTGCTTGAGCAGGTCGACGATGCCCTTGACCTGCTGCACCTGGTCCTTATGGGCCACCAGCACCGCATCCTTCGTCTCGACAATGATCAGGTCCTGCACCCCCACCGTGGCCACCAGCCGACTGTCGGCGTGAACGTACGTGTCACGGGTGTCCAGGCTCAGCCCATCGCCGCGGATCACATTGCCGCTGGAGTCTTTTTCGCTGGCCTCCCACAACGCCGACCACGAGCCGATATCACTCCAGCCGGCCTGCAACGGCACCATCACCGCGTCATGGGTGTTTTCCATCACCGCGTAATCGATGGAATCGTCCGGGCACGCGGCAAAGGTCGCGGCATGCACGCGGGTGAAGGGTTGATCCTGGCTGCCCCCTTCCAGCGCCACGCGACAGGCTTCGAGGATCGCCGGCTGGAAGCGTTCCAGTTCCTCCAGGTAACGGCTGGCGCGGAACATGAACATGCCGCTGTTCCAGTAATACGCACCGCAGGCCACATACGCCGCAGCGGTGGCGGCGTCGGGTTTCTCGACAAAGCGCTTGACCCGATAACCGCCCTCGCCCGCCGCCGCGCCTTGTTCGATATAGCCGTAGCCGGTATGGGCGCTGGTGGGCGTGATACCGAAAGTCACCAGCTTGCCGTCACGGGCCAGCGGCAACGCCACTTCCAGGCTGGCATGAAACGCAGGGATGTCTTCAATCAAATGGTCCGCCGCCAGCACCAGCAGGATCGGGTCCTGTTGCTCGGCAAGCGCCTTGCACGCCGCCAGCGCGATGGCCGGCGCCGTGTTGCGCCCCACCGGCTCCAACAGGATGCTGGCCTGCTCCATGCCCAACTGGCGCAACTGCTCGGCCACCAGGAAGCGGTGCTGTTCATTGCAGATCAACTGCGGCAGCGCGACGTTGGCGCCTTCCAGCCGCGTGATGGTCTGCTGCAGCATCGACAGGTGCGCGTCGGTCAAGCGCAGGAACTGCTTAGGGTTCAGTTGCCGCGAAAGCGGCCACAGGCGCGACCCCGAACCGCCTGCCATGATCACGGGTAATAACATGAGAGCGTCCTCGGGAGAGAGTCAGAAGTAGGCGCGAGTGTGTTCATGCACCCGCAGGCTGATGCGCAGTTCATCCTCGGACCACCAGCGGTAATGCTGGTGTTGCTCCGTGGGCGGCTGCAGGGTCTGGCCTTGCGCCAGGTCCAGGCAATAGCTGAGCACCACATAATGGGTGTCCGGCCCGGCCCCGGCGTTGGCAAACACGCTGTCGTCGTAGAAGTGCTCGAACACCCCCCGCAGCCGCGCCTCGGCGCGCTCGAAGGTGTGCCCCAGTTCGTCGTGGGTGATGCGCCGGAATGCGCTGTCGAGGTTTTCGTTTTTCTGGATACGCCCGCCGGGCACGAACCAGAAGCCGTACGCCGGCCGATTGACGCGCAAGCCCAGCAGGACCTCGCCACGGGTATTTCTCACCACCAGGTCGATCGCCACCAGCGGCGTCGACGCCACGACCGTATTGAAGGTCGGTAAATCAAGCCACATACCCATCAGACCTGTGCCAGAAAGCGTTGCAGAATGCGTTCCTTGTCGAGGAACTCCTTGGCGTAGTTCAGCGCCACCTCGTTGCGCGCGGGCAATGCCAGTGCCCGCTCGATCCCTGTGTTCAACGCCGCGACGGATTCCGGTTCAGTCAACACCGCAATGCCGGGGTGTTCCTCGCACAGGCGCCCGAGGGTGGTGTCGGGGTCGGCGGTGATGATGGCGTGGCCGCCCACCGCCAGGATATTGGTCAACTTGGAAGGCAGCACTGCGTCCGCCACCCCGCGCTTCTGGATCACCAGGTGCACATCGGCCGAGGCCAGCAGCGCCGGCAAATCCTCGTAGGGCTGCAACGGCGCAAACAGCACATTGTGCAGGCCATCGCGCTGTACACGCTCGAGCAAGCGTGCCTTGCCGGTGCCCTGGCCGACGATCAGGAACACCAGCTCCGGGCGATCGGCATAGGCCTGGGCGGCGTCGAGGATCAGTTCCAGGCCCTGCTTCTCACCGATATTGCCGGAGTACAACAGCACCTTTTGGCCCGGCGCCACACCCAGGCGTTGCAGCAGCCCGCAGCTGCGAGGCACCTGGCGAAAGCGGGCGGTTTCCGACCAATTGGGAAAGAACAGCAGGCGCTTGCTGCTCACGCCTTTGCCCCGAGCCTTGTCGAGCATGCCGCTGGAAATCGTCGAGACCCGGTCAAAGCGCCGCAACAGCCAGCGTTCAAGCTCAAACGCCAGGCGACGCATAACGGAGCCGCCACCAATGCCGAGGCCGAACATCGCGTCCACCTCGTAGTCCTGGATGTGCAGCACCGAGCGCGCGCCACTGAGCTTGGCCAACAACAGTGCCTGGGGCGCACAAAACAGGGTCGGCACTACCAGGATCACCAGGTCCGGTTTCCAGCGCAACTGCCCCATGACCGCCAGAAACGAACTGGCGGAAAAGCTCATCAGGTGCAGCAAGCGCGTCAACGCCGTGGGCTGGCGTGGCACATACAGCGGGCAACGAATCACCGTCACACCCTCATCCTGCTCGGTGCGAAAGCGCCATGGTGAATACCCATCGCCCACCTGCCACTGCGGGTAATACGGCGGCGCCGTCACCACCCGCACGTCATGCCCCTGGCCCGCCAGCCAGCATGCCTGTTCACCGCTGTACTTGCCGATGCCGGTGAGCTCCGGGCTGTAGTTGATGCCGTACAGGAGGATCTTCATCAGTGGCCCCGAGGCTGTTCAAGGGCCGCGAGGTAGGCGTTGTAGGCGTCGCGCAGGCCCTCCTCCAGCGGCACATAGGCTTCCCAGCCGAGGGCGTTGATCCGGCTCACATCCAGCAGCTTGCGCGGCGCGCCGTCGGGCTTGCTGGCGTCAAAGCGCAACTGCCCCTTGAAGCCGGTGACCCGCACCAGCGCCTGGGCCAGTTCGGCGATGGTGCAATCCACCCCCGTGCCGACGTTCAAATGCGAACGCATCGGCAGGGTCTGCTCGCGGTAGCGTTCCTGGCTAAGCTCCATCACATGAACACTGGCTGCCGCCATATCATCCACATGCAGGAACTCGCGCCTCGGCTT
Source organism: Pseudomonas sp. B14(2022) (assembly GCF_012030485.1). NCBI lineage: Bacteria > Pseudomonadati > Pseudomonadota > Gammaproteobacteria > Pseudomonadales > Pseudomonadaceae > Pseudomonas > Pseudomonas sp. B14(2022). Next base: position 44,470 of record NZ_JAAUVM010000008.1, on the reverse strand, counting down.
GCCACTGCCCCAGATCACTACTTCCTCATCGCCGCGCTGGGTCGCTTCATGGAAGCGCCGCAGCAAGGCGGCGATCACATGGCTGTTCTGCGGATGGTAGTTGTCGCCCGGCCCGTACAGGTTGGTCGGCATCACGCTGCGGTAATCGCGGCCATGCTGGCGGTTGTAGCTTTCGCACAGCTTGATCCCGGCGATCTTGGCCACCGCGTAGGGTTCGTTGGTGGGTTCCAGCGCGCCGTCCAGCAACACCGCTTCGATCATCGGTTGCGGTGCATGCACCGGGTAGATGCATGACGAGCCCAGGAACAGCAGCTTCTCCACGCCATGGCTGTGGGCGGCGTGGATCACGTTGGCCTGGATCATCAGGTTCTGGTAGATGAAATCGGCCGGGTACGTCGCGTTGGCGTGAATCCCGCCGACCTTGGCGGCCGCCAGGTACACCTGGTCCACACGGTGCCTGGCGAAGTACGCCTGCACCGCCGCCGGGTCGAGCAGGTCCAACTCGTCACGGCCGGCGGTGAGCAACTGCGTGTAGCCCAAGGCCCACAGGCGCCGCACGATGGCCGAGCCGACCATGCCGCGATGGCCGGCCACAAAAATCCGCGCATCAAAGTCACGAGCCATGTTCAGTTCTCCACGGCAATCGGTGCATCGTGACCATGGGAGCGCAACAAGGCGTGGCGCTGGGCGATCTTGAGGTCTTCGCGGACCATCTCGGCGCACATTTCCTGGGCGCTGATTTCCGGCACCCAGCCGAGCAGGCGCTTGGCCTTGGCCGGGTCGCCCAACAGCGTCTCGACTTCCGCCGGGCGGAAGTAACGCGGGTCGACGCGCACAATCACATCGCCCACCAGGATGCCCGGCGCCAGGTCGCCGTCGATCTGCTCGACCACCGCCACCTCTTCCACGCCCTCGCCGACAAAGCGCAAATGCAGCCCCAGTTCCGCCGCCGACCAGCGAATAAAGTCGCGCACCGAATACTGCACACCAGTGGCGATCACAAAATCCTCGGGGTGTTCCTGTTGCAGCATCATCCACTGCATGCGCACGTAGTCCTTGGCGTGGCCCCAGTCGCGCAGTGCATCCATGTTGCCCATGTACAGGCACTGTTCCAGGCCCAGGGCGATGTTGCTCAGGGCACGGGTGATCTTGCGCGTCACGAAGGTTTCACCGCGACGCGGCGACTCGTGGTTGAACAGGATGCCGTTGCACGCATACAGCCCATAGGCTTCGCGGAAGTTCACGGTGATCCAGTAGGCGTATAGCTTGGCCACCGCATAGGGCGAACGCGGGTAGAACGGCGTGGTTTCCTTCTGCGGGGTTTCCTGCACCAGTCCGTACAGCTCGGAGGTCGAGGCCTGGTAGAAACGGGTCTTCTTTTCCAGGCCCAGCAGGCGGATCGCCTCAAGGATGCGCAAGGCACCCAGGGCATCCACATCGGCGGTGTACTCCGGCGAATCGAAGCTCACCGCCACGTGGGATTGGGCGCCGAGGTTGTAGATTTCGTCGGGCTGGATCTGCTGGATGATGCGTGTCAGGTTCGACGAGTCCGCCAGGTCGCCATAGTGCAGGATCAGGTTTTTATGCAGGGCCTGCGGGTCCTGGTAAATATGATCGATGCGCTGGGTATTGAACGACGAAGAACGTCGCTTGAGGCCGTGCACGGTATAGCCTTTTTCCAGCAGCAGCTCTGCCAGGTACGAGCCATCCTGACCGGTGATCCCGGTAATAAGCGCGACTTTATTCATGTCTGTCTCCCAATTGATAGGCGAGCGAAGGCCGACACCCAAACTTGGGTGTTTGTTAAAAACGCTCAGTTACTTCGGTGTGGGCAGGTTCAAGTTATGTCCGGTCAACTTTGAGAGTTCCCGGACAATGGCTTCCTTATCGTTTAAGTGCGCAATCGCGGTTTCCAGTTCGAGCACTTTGGCGCCCACCAGAAAGCGGTACCAATAGCCCTGAAGCAGGTGATAGACCAGGCCACTGCGGCCATCGAGAAACCCCAGCTGGATGATGTAGCGCCACAGGAAATACGCGGTGGAACTGAGGGTGAACGGCACGCGGTTGTACACGCGGTTCTTGACCAGGCGCTTGGCCTTGGCCTGGAACGAACTCTGCCCGGCATGCAGTTCATCGCGTATCGCAAACAGCCCCAGCCGCGCGTTAAGCACTTCAATCGCTTCGCGCGTGGCGTACTGGTTGTGCTTGTGGGTGAAGAAGGTCAGGTCATGCAGGTTATGGTCGGCAAACCCGCCTTCGAGGGTGATGGTGCGGCCCTCGGCGACCGAGATGTGCTCGTCCATCCAACGGTCCTCAACGCGCCCCTGCCCGGTGCGCCACAGCCGCAGCATTTTCAACGGATAGCGGCCGCCATGGCGCACCCAACGCCCCATGAAGATATGCTTGCGCTTGAAGTTGATGCCGGTGATGTCGCGAGCCAGGGTCGGCAGTCGGGTATTGATCGCGGCGGCAAGGTCGGCCTCGATGATTTCGTCGGCATCCAGGCGCATCGTCCAGTTGCCGGTAATCGGCAGGTGATCCAGCGCCCACTGGAACTGCTTGGCCTGGTTGACGAATACATGCTGCACCACCAGCGCGCCATGGCGCCGGGCGATGTCGCAGGTGTCGTCGGTGGAGAACGAATCGACCACCAGCACTTCGTCGCTGAAGGCCCGTACCGACTCGATGGCCCGGGCGATATGCAGGCTTTCGTTGTAGGTAAGGATGATTACAGTGACGGTTTCACGAGTCATGGCATCACCTCGTGCAAGTGTTGTGTACGCTGGCCGATTTGCCGGGCGGGATGCCCGGCGTGGACGGTCCACGGCTGCGCAATGCTCTTGATCACCAGGGTGCGGGCGCCCACTACCACGCCATCGGCAATACAGACTCCAAGGGTGACAAACGCGTCGGCGCACACCCACACATGCTCCCCCAGCACAATGGGTTTTGCGAACAACTGAAAGTTTCGACTGTTGTAGTCGTGGGAACCGCCGCACAAATGGGCTCCCTGGGAAATGACGCTGTAGCGTCCGATGGAAATCATGGCCATGTTGTAAAGATTGGTGCCATCGGCAATCCCCACGTGATCACCGAGTTCAAGGTTCCACGGCGCCCACACTTTCGCGCGCGGATAAACATGTACACCTTTGCCCAGGCGTGCGCCGAACAGTCTCAATAAAAAGGCTCTCCAGGCGTGAAACGGGCGTGGACTGGGCCGAAACAGCAACACGTACACCATATTCCAGAGCTGGCGACGCACCCGGTGTGCGAACGAAAACGAGGGCGAGTGATGGGGGTCATTGCCTTGAAGAATCATGGGAGGCACTCCCGCACGATCTCCAACAGACGCTGAGCACCACGCCGGATATGAAAGCGCTCGGCGAAGCACGCTTGCGCTCGCTCGGACATTTGCCCGTAACCGGGCAAGTCGAGTCGCAACCAGCGTTGCAGGTTTTTCACCGCGCCGGCAGCGGTGTCTTCGCTGACAAACCCTACGGCGTCCTTTTCGATTTCACGCCAGATATTGACCTTGTTACTGATCAGCACCGGTTTGCCACAGGCCAGCGCCTCAGCCACGACTACGCCGAAATTTTCCTGATGTGAAGGCAGGCAAAATACCTCGGCCGCGTAAAACGCCCCCCACTTTGCCTCCCCCTGCAACATGCCAGGCCACGTGACTCGATGAGCCACCCCCAAGTCCACGGCCTGGGCCTTCAGCGCCTGCACCCAGCCCCCTTGATCAGGGCCGGCCATTACCAGATGCAAACGTTCGTCCTGCCCTGCGACCTGAGCAAATGCCTGTAACAGTTGGTCGCAACCTTTCTTTTCATGGATACGACTCAAGAACAGGATCACCCGCTTGCCCTTCAGCTCCGGGTGGTCATTGACGAAAGCTTGAGCCAATCGTGCATCGTCGGACGGCGGACTGGCGGTCCCATAGGCCGTTATCGTTTCATTAGCCCGGTACAACCAGAACGACTCACGCGCGCGGATTTTCTCTTCTTCACTGGTAAATACCACACGCTTGGCATCCCTCAGCACCCGGTACTCACCCCACGGCCAATACAACCATTTCTTCAAATGCTTGAGTGGATAAGCGTGCTTGAACCAGGGATCCAGCATGCCGTGGGTATACACAATGTAGGGTCGGCCCAACTTGTTCAGCACTTGGCGAGCAACGAAACCGTGGTACTGCCACAACCCGTTGATGATAAAAAAGTCATACTGCCGCGCGTGCTGTTCAAGCCACTTCCGAATGTTTGCATTCAACCCGTAGCCGAATCGGCTCGGCCCCATGAAGTGCACCGTTCCCGGATAGTCGACAGCGAAATCCGCATCCAGCGTCAATACATCAACACGATGCCCGTCCTGAACGAGAACCTTGTCAATTTCCCGAGCGGCATTAATAGGACCGCCATTTTCCGGTTTAACCGAAGAGATGATTCTTAATAACTTCAAGTGCTGTCCGCTCATCCGTTGAATAGATTCAAATCTTCTTACACGTAGCAAGAACCAGGCAGACGGCCTTCACGCCAGACGCTCATGAATTGGCCCTGCCCTTAAATAAAGTCGGCAATATGAAACTCGTACACTGATAAATAGCCACTGTGATCTCAGGGTCCGCACCGAATACGCCTTTCTGACACCGCGCCAATTCAAAGAGCGCGGTATTGGCGCGCCAGGTGATCTTGCCCTATTAATTAAAGCCTGCTAACGCCCCTCAGCGGCAGACTGAATGCCTGCTCTGCTTGTAGAAAGTTCATAAGCAAAACAACCCTCTCACTCCCCTCCATTGCCAGAAAGATTGCCTTCAACCCGGCAAAGTGGCCTTCATTAATACGCACCGCCTCACCGGGAGTAAGACACGCCGCTAAGGGAGCGTCGCTATCACGCTCGTAAAGCTGAGCAATCAACGCATCACGGACCGGCAGTGGCTTACCACCAAATGCCACAACTCGTAAGACTCCCCGCGTCGAACGCAGGGGCCCCCAGTTTTCGCTTGAACTGACCTGGATAAATAAATAGCTGGGGAAGAGAGATTCACACACCAGCCTTCGTTGTCCTTTTAAAATCCGCTCACGCCGATACGTGGGACGAAAGCAGGTATAGCCTTGGTCAATCAGGTTGTTTTCGGCTCGCGCATCCTGATTCGCCTTGCATTGGACTAAATACCAGGCAGTGGAACCAGCGCCCTCACTTTGGATAATCGGAACACGCGCCCCGTCATGTGCCAACACTCTCAGCCTCCCAGTACGCAGGATTAACGGACTTCCGCTCCCCTAACTTAAAAACAACTAACTCACCTTATACCGAGCGACACCCCAAAAATCCATTAATGTTATTTTTTGTCGGCAGGAAACTAGAATGTTATTTTTTGTCGAACTTTAAAAGCTGGCGAACTTCGAACAATATGGCATTAAGTACCCAGGTAATCTTTAAGGGTTGCTGTTACGGCGCGTTCAACGTTAAGCTCCTCAACGTGAACTCCTTTAATCAAACTATTCATCTCACGCTTAAACCTTACAACCCCCCTCAGCATTCTCGAGTGGGCTAGTTCATCTGAGCACCTGTCTACGCGCCAAGGAGGTTGCCGTGTTTAAAAAAATTCTAGTCGTCTGCATCGGCAACATTTGTCGCAGTCCTACTGCAGAAGTTTTGTTACGGGAAGCCCTCGCTCGTTCCGACATCGAAGTTAGCTCGGCTGGCCTCGCTGCCGTGGACGATAACCCTATCGAGCCGACTGCACGAATGGTCCTTGAAGAACACGGCCACGTGCCCACAGCGCACAAAGCCAGTCAGCTCACGTCAGAATCCGTATGTGGGTCGGACATTATCCTGGTGATGGAGCAAGGACATATCAAGGGAGTTCTGAACATCGCCCCCGAAGCACGGGGAAAAGTTTTCTTGCTGGGTAAATGGCAAGACAACCGTGAAATCAGAGACCCCTACCGCCAAGGGAAACCTGCTTTTGTACATGCTTATACGTTGATAGAAGAAGCTGTACAGGCATGGGCACAGCGTCTCGCACGCTGAGTGTCACTCACCACATAGTCATCAGGGCCGATAAACTAACTTATGCAACAGTCAACCGTAGTGAATGCGCAGCATTATGACGATGACGAGATTGATCTTCTCGGCATGTTCGGAACAATGATAGATCACAAATGGTTGATTATGGCAATTACCGTGATCTTTATGATTGTGGGTATTGCCTATGCGCTGTTGGCCCCGCCCATCTATCAGGCGAACGCGCTGGTTCAAGTTGAGTCCAAAAAAAATGACCTGCTCGGGTTCTCGGATGTCAGTAGTATGCTCGGCAAGGAATCTCCTTCTACCACCGAGATTGAACTGATCAGGTCGCGTGCAATTATTGGCGAGACGGTCGATAAACTACAACTTGATATTGTCATCGTGCCGAACTACTTCCCTGTAGTGGGTGAGTTCATTTCTCGTCGTTTCAAAGGCACGGCTCAGGGCGAGATCGCCAGCCCGTGGCTGGGTATGAACAGCTTCGCCTGGGGAGGCGAGACTCTTAAAGTGTCTCAACTCAACCTGCCGGAAAGTCTACTCGGTAAAAAACTGACCCTCGTCGCCGGCGAAGGCGGGCATTACGCACTACTCGACGAAGACGGCAATCTGCTGGTGGAGGGCGACAGGGGGCAAGCAGTCGATCAGCGCGGGATCAAACTGCAAATTGATGAACTTCGCGCGAATCCAGGAACGAAGTTCAGCGTCGTCCGCAACCCTCGTCTGAACAGCATCCTGGAATATCAAGACGCCCTGGATGTGCTTGAACGTGGCAAAGAATCAGGCATTCTCAATCTTTCACTCGAAAGTAAAGACGCGAGAAAATCGGTAAAAATATTAAATACGATTGCTGACCTTTATGTACGCCAAAACGTGCAACGCACCTCGGCAGAGGCTGCTCAAAGCCTCGACTTTTTGAGAGAAAAGCTCCCAGAGATCAGGAAAGATCTGGAAAAGGCCGGGAATGCCCTGAACCAATACCAGACCCGTAACAAGTCCGTAGACATCAGTCTGGAAACCAAGTCGATCCTTGAGCAGATGGTGAATTTGGATACCAACATATCCAACATGAAGCTACAGCAAGCAGAAATGGATAGAAAGTTTACCCCTGAACACCCCGCTTACCGTGCTTTGTTAACGCAGATCGGTGAATTGACCGAAAAACAAAAGATGCTGGAGAGAAAAGTTACCAGCCTGCCCGCCACCCAGCAGGAGTTGCTCAGCCTCACTCGCGATGTTGAGGTGGGCACTGAGGTCTATACACAGTTGCTGAATAAATCCCAGGAACTTGATGTGATGCGGGCGGGTACCGTCGGAAACGTGCGCCTGATCGATACTGCGGATGTGAATCTTCAGAAGCCCGTCAAACCCAAGAAATTCTTGATCGTACTGGGTGCTACCCTGTTCGGCGGTTTCTTCGCCGTGGCCCTGGTGTTATTTCGAAAGGCATTGAATAAAGGGTTGGAAAACCCGGATGCCATCGAGCAATTAGGCTTGCCAGTGTATGCCTCCGTTCCCTACAGCATTTTGCAGGAATCGGAGGAAGCAAAGACCCATCGAGGTAAGGGTCTTTACAAGGCTGCCGCTTTGCTCACCCTGTCCCACCCTACCGACCTGGCGATTGAAGCGCTGCGCAGTCTGCGCACCAGCCTGCACTTTGCAATGCTGGAAGCGCCTAACAACCGTTTGATGATCTCCGGTCCCAGCCCGCTGGTGGGGAAAACGTTTGTCTCGGCAAACCTCGCCGCGGTGATCGCGCAGGCAGGGCAGCGGGTATTGTTGATTGATGTGGATATGCGCAAAGGCTATTTGCATAAAGTGTTGGGCACGCCAGCAGAAAATGGTCTGTCCGACTTGCTGGTTAAACGCTGTGATCTCATCACTGCCATACACAAAACAGATATCGAAAACTTTGACATCATCGGCCGAGGGCAAATCCCTCCCAATCCGTCGGAACTGTTGATGCACTTCAACTTCAGTGAATTGTTAGATCAAGTCAGCGCCCTGTACGACCTCGTAATTCTTGATACACCACCACTATTGGCAGTGACAGACGCCGCCATTGTTGGACGCCAGGCCGGTACCAGTTTGATTGTTACGCGCTTTGGCATGAGCCCGGCCCGTGAAATTGAATTGACCATGCGTCGTTTTGCGCAAAATGGCATACCCCTGAAAGGTGCCATCTTTAACGGGGTTAAAAGACGAGCATCGGCCGCTTATGGTTATTCAACTTATGGCTACTACCACTATGACTACAAGTCCGACAAGGCTTAACGCGCCCCTCACTACAGGTGTTTCAATGTTTTCAGTTTCGCTGTGTATTCAGTAAGCGCCGACTAAGCCTATCGGCGTGGATGTAATTAACTTATCCACACAGACCGCTCTCAGGGACTAGCAGAATAATCCTGGGGCGGTAGCGTGCCAGACACATAAACTTTTCGCGCTTAAATACTTCCATAGAGAATCGACATGAAAGTCACCGTTTTCGGCATTGGTTACGTAGGGTTGGTCCAAGGCGCAGTCCTGGCCGAAGTCGGTCACGACGTGGTGTGCGTGGACATCGATGCGGATAAGGTCCAACAACTCAAGCAAGGGCACGTACCGATCTATGAGCCGGGCCTGGAAACCTTGGTCAAGGAAAATTACGCAGCGGGTCGTCTCACTTTCACCACCGATGCGGTCTCAGCGGTAAAGCATGGCGATGTGCAGTTTATTGCCGTTGGTACGCCACCCGATGAAGATGGATCGGCCGATTTAAAGTACGTACTCGGCGTTGCCGAAACGATCGCCCAGTACATGGAAAGCCATAAGACAATTATTGACAAATCCACCGTGCCCGTTGGGACGGCTGACAAGGTCAATAGCCGTATCGTGGAAGTGCTTGCTCAGCGAGGGCGTGAAGAACTGACATTCGAGGTCGTGTCAAATCCCGAGTTTCTCAAGGAGGGTTCCGCAGTCGCAGACTGTATGCGCCCTGATCGTATTGTCATCGGCACCGGCAGTGCCTATGCCGAAGAGGTAATACGTGAACTGTATGCACCGTTCAACCGTAACCATGAAAAAATTATCGTCATGGATGTACGCAGTGCAGAACTGACGAAATACGCCGCCAATTGCATGCTTGCCACCAAAATCAGCTTTATGAACGAAATGGCTAACCTTGCGGCGATGCTCGGCGCGGATATCGAGATGGTTCGCCAAGGCATAGGTTCGGATCCACGCATCGGCTACCACTTCATCTACCCGGGTGTCGGTTATGGGGGGTCGTGCTTTCCGAAAGATGTTCAAGCGCTGATTCGGACAGCCAGCAGCATCAATTTCGATGCCAGCATCTTGAAAGCGGTTGAACACCGGAACAATGAACAAAAACACCTCCAGTTCAAACAAATCCATAAGCATTTCTCGGGTGATCTGGTCGGTAAGACATTCGCGGTCTGGGGCCTGAGTTTCAAGCCCAATACTGATGACATGCGTGAGGCCCCCAGCCGGGTACTCATGGAAAGGTTATGGGAAGCGGGAGCCAAGGTTCGGGTCTACGATCCGGAAGCCATGGAAGAAACCCAGCGTATCTATGGCGTTCGCGACGATCTGAATTTATGCGGCACCAAGGAAGCAGCATTGAAAGGTGCAGAGGCACTGGTGATTGTTACCGACTGGCCCGCATTCAAAGCACCGGACTTCGAGTTCATCAAACAGCAACTCAACCAGCCCGTGATTTTCGATGGCCGAAATTTGTATGAGCCCGCACGGATGAAAAAGAAAGGCATCCTTCATTACTCTATCGGGCGATAAGTCAATCAGGCCTCCCGCCCCTTGAACTACCGACTTCATTATTGACGCAAGCCCCTGCACCGACCAAACCAGAGATCTTATGCTGTGCGTATAGATGATCGACTTCGAAGGCTGGTCAAGAATATTTTTGGGTCCGCGGCCGCCCGGTTATTTAATCTGTTGATTGTAATGGCTCTTATCCCGCTCACTATTAACGCGCTGAGCGTGGTGGATTATGCCTTTCTGTCAATGGCCATATCGTTATCAGTACTGTCCGCCTACGCGGACTTCGGTATTGGGTTGGCTATCGTCAACACCCTCGCGGGAGAGAGTAAAGACTCAGTGTCCGAAGGCTCACGCAAAGCGGTTTCGGTGGTCTGGTTTACATTACTGACAATTGCATGTGTGGCCCTGATCGTGACGGGCGGGTTAGCACTGTGGGTCTACCACTACGCCCCTATCGCCGACATTCCACGCTACCAGGCAATGTTATTGGGTTCCGCCTGCGTGTTCGTGGGTTTGCCATCAGGACTCATCCAACGGATTTTGTTCGCACGTCACCGTACGACGGAAGCTAATGCCTGGACCACCAGTGGACGCTTGCTGTCCCTGCTGTTTGTATGGGGCGTGGTAGAGAGCGGAGCCGCAGACTTGTCACTGCTCGTCTTCGGCGTGATTGGCGTACCGGTTATCATTGGCTGGCTTTCAGTGCTGGTGGTATTTCGTAGAAGCAGCATGAAACCATTGGTCCCTCGATTTAAATATTATGACCACGCCCTTTTAAAACCTTACTTGATGACAGGGCTGTCATTTTTGATTCTGCAGGTCGTTCCGTACGCGGAAGTAGGCATAAATACCCTACTGGCCGGCAGTTTGATCGGTATCGACATCGTCCCCTCGCTGGATGTGTACACCAGGCTGTATACGTATGTACCCGCCCTCGTGTCCATTGCGTTGTTTCCTCTCTGGCCAGAAATTGCCAACGCTAAAGCGGAAGGAAATGGCGCCTGGATTTTAAAAATCACACGCTGGGCTTATTACCTTACAGGCATGCTGGCGTTCGTTATAAGCCTGATTCTTTTATTATTCGGGGAACAACTGGTCAACGTGTGGACCCACCAGAACCTTACACTCCCCTCCCCTGTGCTGACCGGCATGGCAGTATTCGCAGTACTCACGTGCATAGGCACCGTACAATCGATGGTATTAAACGGTGCGGGGGTCATCAAGCAACAGGTACAACTGTATATCGTGTACTTATTAATTTTATTCAGTGCAAAAATATTAGCCACCTCCACCCTGGGATTAGTCGGAATGATCTGGTCATTGAATGCTTGCCAGGTACTCAGGCTGGTGGTTGGAGGAAGCCTTCTCAGAAGTCACATTAAACTGACGCTCCCCACCCCCCTGAAGACAAGCTGTCCTTAGCTAGTAAAAAATGTGAATCGCGATGGGACTTCTCGAAAATGGATCAGCGCTCTTCGGTTGATTGGATACGTGAGCGCAATCAAACTCACAACACCTTGTTCAATGAACAACCTCGCGCAACTACCGCGCCTACCTTATTGTGACTGGGACTTTTTGCATGCCCGACTTTTATCCTTTAGCGGGTCGACCCACGGTGGTCCCACCGCTTAAAAAGACTATCGAACTGAACAGATCTCGACTGAAAATGGCACTCCGATTGACGCCATTATTCATCGGCTTTGTCTCCAGCCAAAAATTATCCTTCGGCGGTGAGATTTATACAGGAGAGATCCTTGCGCTCATTTATCTGGCGTTGAATCTGGGCCGTCTTAAGTTGGGAAAGAGTCTCGGCACACTGATTGTATTCGGGATGATCTGGGCTATCTGCCAATTTATTTCCGATCAAGTCAATCAATCTGAAACCGTAGACTCGGTTAAAGGTATTGGCGCACCTGTTATTTTTTTGTGTACGTTCGTGGCCTTATCGACATATTTTGATCGTGATATCCGGCGCATGCCATCTTTTCTACTCGGTGCCTACCTCGGCGCCATTCCTCAGTTTATTTTATTTCCCAGTGAGTACTTCCTGGGTAATGCTTGGAAATGGGGCATAGGCCAAACGGTCATTGCCCTCTTTGCAACGACTTATACTTTTTTCATCGCGCGAAAAAAAAATGCCCACCTTGTCCTATTGATATCGATTTTTTCAATCTTCAGTTTTTTTAATGATTCACGCAGCATGGCCATTTTTCCACTGCTCGCGGTCACCGCTTATATACTGCTGAGTCGGAAAAATTTCGCCGCGGCCCTTAGCAGTATAAAAGGATCATTTGCCGCGACCAAAATGCTTGTTTTTATTTTTGCATTCCTGCTATTAATCAATGCGGTTTTCACCTCGGTTTTTTCATCAGACTGGTTCCTGGATAAACTGCCCGAAGAGTCGGCGAAAAAATTTCAGATTCAAGCCAGTGGCGAATATGGCGCTCTGCTCGGGGGGCGCAGTGAAATGTTGGTATCTGTAGGTGCTTTCCTCGATAAACCCTTATTCGGACACGGCTCATGGGCAAAAGACACGGGAGGTTACCAAGACAAACTGACTGCGCTTAAATTTGCATTGGGCTATTCGGAAAAAGACGAAGCAAACTACAACACGGATCTCATACCGGTTCATTCCTACCTCATGGGTGGACTGGTCTGGGCTGGCGTTGGCGGTGGGCTTTTCTGGATAGTCATGAGTCGATGGCTCTTAATCGAGTTCATTAAAAACTTCAGGTTTCTCGGATTCTATTTCTATAACGGCATCATAGAGTTATTCTGGAACATTATGTTCTCACCATTTGGCGCGAGTGCACGGTGGAGTACGGTCATATTTATTGCTGCGCTCTATTGCTACTCAAGGCACATTTCAAAGAACGGAAAAGCACATTGAAAATCTCAATCGTCACTATTTCATTCAACCAGGCTGACTATCTAAAAAAATGTATAGACTCAGTTCTTTCACAACGCTTCAACGATCTCGAATATATTGTAGTTGACCCTGGCAGCACTGATGGTAGCCGAGAAATAATTGAGTCGTATGGGGATCGATTAATTAAGGTTTTCGAAAAAGACAATGGTGCCGCCGACGGTCTTAACAAAGGATTCTCACGCGCCACCGGCGATATTTTCGGCTTTATCAACTCCGACGATGAGTTGCTTCCTGGGGCGCTCGAGAAAGTCGCAAACGCTTTCCGAACGAACAGTCAAACCGGTGCCATTTCAGGGTGTGGTTATTTTGTTGATGCCTCTGGGGCATTTATAAAGTCAATTACCCCGTCGAAATTTACAGCTTGGCGGTATGCATATGGCGCAGTTTCAGTCTTTCAACAGGGCACTTTTTTCCGTAGCGAATGGTTCAAAAAAGCAGGCGGGTTCAATACTGAAAACCGTACATGTTGGGACGGCGAACTGTTTCTAAACATGTCCCTTGCAGGCGCGCGTTTCAATACGATTGGTGAAGAGCTGGCTATTTTCCGCCTGCATGACGCCTCTATCACGGGGAGCGGGCGTCTGAATGAATTGTATGCGAGAGATGCCGATCGGATTTTCCGCTCAGCGCTCAAACGACCGCGATCCGAACGAGATCGTTACATCGCTATTCTGGCAAAGCTGCGCAAATGGCTTTTTGAGCCGTCATGGTTGATACGACGTATCGCCCGTCTCCGATAGCTGAAGGACAATTCGATATGCATACCGTTCGTCCGCCCCTGAGCCGGCTCATTATTTGGGAGCCCTCACTGTCCCCGCACAAGGCCGATTTCTTCGCAGCACTGGCAAGCTTGAACCCTCAACTGGAATTGATTTGCTGTGCCGATAAAGAACTCTCTGAGGGTCGTCGCGCGCTAGGCTGGAGTGTTCCCGACCCAGTAGGCTACACAACCATTATTGCTCCCGCCCCCCAAACTATCGAATCGTTAGTGACAGCGTCCGTTTCAAGTTCGTTGCACATCTTTTCAGGGATAAGGTGGGTTCCCACGATCCTCAAAGGGCTGGCGTCCATAAAAGCCAATAACGCGCGCTATGCCATTATGTCTGAACCGCGCGTATCCTCAGGCTGGGCAGGTGCATTGCGGTGGCTGCAGTCTTGGGGCGAAGAACGCTATCACCGTCGTCATGCTGCGTTTATCCTGGCCATCGGTCGTAATGGACCACCGTGGTTTACATCGATTGGCTATCCTGCGGAAAAAATCATTCCATTTGCCTACTTCATATCCCCTCCGATCGTGAAGACGCATATACCGCCGCCTACTGCAAAACTACGCATCGGTTACTTGGGGCGGCTGGTGAAGTCAAAAGGTGTATTTGATGTGGTTGACGCGCTGGCGCAACTGAGTGGCCGCGTAACGCTCGATATCGCCGGTGGCGGTCCCGAAGAAGAAGCAATGAAAGCCCACTGTATCTCAGCCGGGGTCGAGGCGACATTCCGCGGCGTATTGCCCATGAGCGAAGTTAATTGTTTTTTCCGTCAGATCGATGTCCTGATATTGGCCTCTACCACGTCCGACGACGGGTGGGGTGTTGTTGTCAGCGAAGCCCTCATGTGCGGCGTCGCCGTTGTGGCCACGACAACTGTCGGCGCCTCGATAGTCCTGGACCGAAACCTCTTCGGTCGTTGCGTCCCACCCAATAACCCCGCAGCGATCGCGGATGCCATTGAGCAGCTAAGAGACGCTGGCGAACTAAAACCTGCCAAGAGAACGCTGCGCACTGCCACCGCAGTTAACATTCTCTCAGCGTATGCGGGTGCCGAATACCTCATGCAGGTGATCTCCTGGAGTGACGGGCACTGTGCTCGACCGCAGGCTTTTTACCAGAAACATGAAGAATGCCGTTAGCGGCCTTCCTCTCTCCGCCTCACTTGATGACTCTTAACTTTACGCCAAGTAATGACGGGCTAAAAACCTCAACCAACCCGTGTTAAAAACTCAACCCAGCCTGTTAATTTTTGTCGGATTAAAACCGTCGCCGCCGTTCAGGACTATGCGTATCGTCGCCACATCCACCTACTATAAGTGCATCGTTGCGCCTCCTGAAATTGGGCACACGATCAAGAACCATTAATGATCGAGCAGACCGTATGAACAATGCTTTTTTGATCGTTACGGCATATAGCATTTCTCTGCTTTTTATAAGCCTGTCCTTTGCACGTCTCAACCTCTTGACCGAGCAGACCTTCTTGAGGTCTTCGCCCATTGATGCCCTTCGCGGCCTGCTGGCAACGTCTGTGGTTTGTCATCATTTTGCCGTGACTTACCACTGGAAGGTCAGTGGGGTTTGGGAACGCCCACAAAGTGCCATTTTAAATAATATGGGGGTGGTGCCAGTTTCGCTTTTCTTCATGATAACCGGCTTTCTATTTTTCGGAAAAATATACCAAAAGAAACCACAGTGGAGCCAATTGCTAAGATCAAGAATTCAGAGAGTGATGCCGCTTTATATATTTGTCGTGTTCATGGTCTTTGTCATCAGCCTTATAAAAACCGGTTTTATTTTTGATCACGACACCAAAGGACTCATAAAAGGCTTGGTGAGTTGGGGGCTTTTTGTGGGTTCGTCCTTTAATGGGTCGCCGGACAGTGTTCATATGACATCAGGCGCGCATTGGACGCTCCGATATGAGTGGCTTTTTTATTTATCTCTTCCCGCAGTGGCGGCTATTTTCAATAGGCGCTGGTACGGAAAATATCTCGCTTTATCAGTATTCATTATGATACTGGCGATCCCAGGCATCTACCTCGGCCTGGTAGTTCCTAAATTAGCACTGCTATTTCTTATTGGCTTTACCCCTGTAATCATCAATATAAATTTTCCAGAGGTTTCGTCGCTGGCCAAATCTAGGACGGCGTCTCTGGTGGTGTCGGCTTTTATCGTTTCAGGGATGCTTATTGACCAAGGTTATTCTATTTTGCAGATGCTGATACTGGGCGTCCCTTTCATCATGATTGCCCTCGGCAATACCATTTTTGGTGTGCTTGGCAGTAAGGGGCTCAAGACCCTTGGCGAAGTGAGCTATAGCATCTACCTGATCCACGGACTGATTCTTTATATGCTGTTCTCAGTGTTCAACGTATTTTCTTTCGAGAACGGCAACGCACTTCACTATATCGCATTATTACCGATTGTACTTGCGTTGGTCTCAGCCGTTTCCGTTTTGACTTTTTCCACCATAGAAAAGCCATTTATCTTTGTAAGGGATAAAAAACTTACAGCTTTACCCTGATACGATCAGTTTATTGATTGGCTGTCTGTACCTTCCTGCACATTGGGCGCGACAGCAATATAGGCTGCTGACATGCCCACACAACTATTGGCGCCCCTTTCATGATCGGCAATTACTCATGCTCCAGGCCCTTTCGGTGGAGTCTGGGTTTATTGAACAACGCAACGGAGTACTCTCATGAAAAGTCCAACGTTATTGGTAGAGCGTATCGGCCTATTTCCTTCTTCAGGAAATATACATATCGAGGTGAATAACTCGACCCGTGTCGTCGAACGCATGCAGGTGTTGTACGCCGACAACTCTCTGGACAGCGACGACTCCGGCGCCGGGCTGTCCATGGTCTTCGCCGACTGGCGTTTCAAGCTGCAGGTCAGTGATGCCCTGTCGGTGTGCCTGTGTGTGGAAAGCCGTGGCGACAGCCAGTTCATGCAGGTCAAGACCGCTGAGTTGCTGGCCTATATCTCCGGCACCGAGGAGCGGCCATGAACCTGTGGGGGCACCTGCGCCGTAGCCATGCCTTGAGGAAACTCACGGGCATGTTTGAGGGGTTTGTGGAGCCCGCAGTCGGCGCGCAGTATCAACAGAACACCCGGGCAATAGGTCACTGGCTGGACCAGTTGCAAAACAGCTCACCCCAGCAAATCACCCGTACGCTGCTCAAGCAGATGCAGGATGCACAACGTCGGGGCGATAGGCGGCGGTTCAATGCGCAAACGGTGTTGCTGGAATTGATGGTGGATAGCAACCGGGCCCTGGACTTGGTGACCTATTCGGCCCTGTCATGCGTGGAGCCCAAGCGCCAGGCAGGCTCCTGATGGGCTTGCTCTGCCCCTGAAAGGCCCACGGCAACGCGGTTGAGCAGCAACTCCGCGTTGTATTTGGGCACCAGCGCAAAGGCCAGCAAAAACACCAGCCCACCGCCCATGAACGAGCGGGATACCTTGATGTCTGCGCCATCAATACGCCAGAGAAAGGCAATCGCGCCGACAGCGCCCAGTGCAGCACCGGCCAGGGCTTCATTCAGTGGATGGATATAGGGTGCGACACAATAAGCACTGAACCCGATACTCAGCGTGAGTCCCACCCAAGCAGCCGGCCAGCGCCACGCCAAATTGAACTGGCGCGCCAACAGACTTGTTGCCACCGTCACCATCAAACAGGTGTTCATGGCATGGCCGCTTATTACCGCAATGTCCAAGTGCTGAAAGGATAAGCCCCAACCTTTAAACAGCAACTTGCTGGCCGCCACGATCGAATAAGTAATACCCAGCGTTATTATCCAGGCCCGCAATGCCCACGGCGTGGAATACCTTAACCAGACAGCAATCACCAGTGCGGCCGGAATCATGACGGTAATGCCACCATATTGCGCAAGTTCTGCCCGCATCACTGCCTAACCTTCGAGGTGCCGTTTTCGGCGCTCATCAGACCTCAGGCCCGAAAAAAACACAACGTTATCTAGCGTCAGCAACGCCTTCAAAATGCAATTTACTGATCACTAAATACAGACATGATTCTATATTTTAATAATTAGGTTAGAACCAAACGGCGTTTTACACAGGCTGTCGCGGCTCCTACCGTGTACGAGCATGACCGCCCCCCTGCCCGGCGGAGGTACTCACCCCCTACTCGACAAGGACAGACCATGAGCATTGAATTGGCGGCGCAGGGCTCGCGGCTGGACAAGCGTTTGTGGACAGGGATTGCGGGGTTGCTGGGGGCGCAGGGGAACTCCACCTCGTTGGTGGGGACCGCCGAACAGGTGGCTGAGGCATTGCTCGATTATTACGACCTCGGCATCACCACCTTCCTGATCCGTGGGTTTGATCCGCTCAATGATGCGATCGACTATGGCAAGCGGTTGATCCCCCTCACCCGCCAGCTGATTGCTGAACGCGAGCAGAAAGTCGCCTGACCAAACACCACATGGATCAGGCGGCGTTGCGGACTTTGTGCAGGGACGCCGCCACCCGCTTGCCAAACGCATCCACCGGCCCCTGCAGGTTGCCCAGGAAGTGCGGATAGATCAGCCACAGATCCATCACCGGCTTGAAATCCTTGAGCGGCATCACCACCAGTTGCTCGCGGTGCGCACTGCGTTCCAGCAACGGCCGTGGCACCAGGCCCTGATCGGACAAGGTGCGTTGCAACCCGGCGCGGAAACCGCAGCCGTCCGGGTTGAGGACCCAGCCGTTCTGGTACACATCGGCCAGCGTGCACGGCTTTTTCGGCTTCGACGAACACCAGACCATGAGCATCCCCACCGGCATCAGCGTGCCCGGTGCCGAGCTGGTGCTGCGTGCGCGTGAACTGGCGCGCCTGGCGGTGGCTGAGGTCGAAGCGATCACCGGCAAGCAAGTGTTCCTGCCACAAGACGGCACCGGGAGTTCGGTTTGGTCGAGCAACTGGCCCGTGATGGGACCCATGGGTTTTACGTCATTTGACCCCAGGCACGCCTGCCCCCATTGCGGGAGCAGGCGCTGCCCCAGGCTGATGGGGCGGGGGTACTGCGTTACTTTCTTTCTTCTGTGTCGGTGCAAGAAACCGTCCCCGAGCTACCGCTCAATTGAGACTGCATGGCGTGGACACCCGCCTCCATTTGCGAGGCCACGCTGAACTGGGCGCCGAACAGCAGGCTGAACATGACGCATGTGGTTGCCAATAATTTGAACATGACGAATCCTCACTGGTTGGCTGAGAGGGTAAAAGCACCCCCATCGTTTATTCGCAGCTGACTTGGCTGCGTACTGTCATTTTCTGCCCGGCGCAACGCCTGAACACCTGTGAAGAATGACAGTGGCCTAGACCACTTCGCACTATGCAAACCTGCGCTGAGAGCGATTGGCGCCGCCCCCCTTGGACACCCAGGCGCCCCAGCCGCAATTACACAGCTTAAAGATAACGGCCAGATCGGCCTGGCATCGCTCGACGTGACCGAACCGGAGCCCCTGCCGGATGGGCACCCGTTGTACAGCCACCCACGGGTGCGGTTGTCGCCGCATACGTCTGCGATTTCGACCAATAGCCGCAACGAGATTGCCGATACGTTTTTGGCGAATCTGGAGCGCTACGTTTCAGGGATCGCACTGGCGAATCCAGCTAACGCCTGACGCGAAAGTGATTCACTGCAGGAGCGAGCTTGCTCGCGAAAAACGCCGAGCCAACGCGTTCATTCTCGATAAACGTGGCGGCCCTGAGTTCTTCGCCAGCAAGCTCGCTCCTACAAAATGCCTTAACTGACTGGCATTGGGTCGACGGGGAAATATCATTTGATGCGGTAGTGGAAGGTGTTGCGCACTGCCGGTACGGCCACGGCCTTGCCATCAACGATCCTCGGCTGGTAGCGGAAAGTGTTCGCCGCCGCCAGTGACGGCCGGATAAACAATGGGTGGCAGCCGTCCAGCACCTTGGGGTTTTCCACGCGGCCTTGGGTGTTGACGCTGTACTCCAAGGTGCAGTCGCCTTCGATGTTCTTGTCCAGGGCGCGCTCGGGATAGTCCGGTGCCTCCTTGCTCAGGGGTTGGTATTGGCGGCTGTCGAAGGCGGGGGCCGGGGCTGGCGCGGGTGTGGCAACCCGGGCTTTTTCAGCGGCCAGGCGTTGCTGATTGAGGCGTTGTTGTTCCAGCTCGCGGTTGCGTTGTTCGTTGGCCAGGCGTTCCTGCTGCTGCTCGATTTTCTTGTCTTCGACGCGTTTACGCGCCAGGGCGGCTTTCTCGAGTTTTTGCGCCTGGACCTGCGGGTCTACCGTGGGCTTTGTCGGCACCGGCACCGGCATCACCACCGGCTCCGGCGGTGCGGGTGCAGCCACCACCGGTTCAGGCTCGGGCGCTGGCGCCGGTGGCAGCATGACCAACTGCGTGTGCATCACCCGAGGGGCATCCACCACAGGCTTCTCCGTCGACCAGCCCAGCATCAACGCGGCCAGCACGCCGACGTGCAGCGCCACCGCCAGGCTGGCGGCGAGGCTGTTTCTCCAAATCCCGGAAGCATCCCGGGGCGCCATCGTCAGGGAGGGACTGTGCATGATCATCGCCGTCATTGCGGGGCCTCGGTCACCAGCCCCAGGTTGCTGACTCCACCCTTCTGTAACACCGCCACGGCCGCGACCACACGGCCGTAACCGGCGTTGTCGTCGGCGCGGATATAGACCTGGGTGTCGCTGCGCGCCGCCACCACCTGCATGACCTTGGCGCCCATTTCATCCAGGCTCACGGCGCTGTCGGTCTGGTGTTGGGTATCGAGTTCGCCGCCGAGGTTCCAGTAGTAGCCACCGTCGGCCTTTACCGACAGCGTGAGGATCTGCTGGCGGGTGTCGGTAGCCAACGCCTCGGCGGCGACCTTGGGCAGGTCGATCTTCACGCCCTGGGTCAGCATCGGCGCGGTGACCATGAAGATCACCAGCAGCACCAGCATCACGTCGATATACGGCACCACGTTCATCTCGGCCTTGGGCCCGTGCTTGCGTTGCGGCCTGACTAACATGGGAGTTGCTCCTTTCAGGCGGCGGCGGCCAGGTTGATCGACGTACCGCGCAGGGTGCGGTGCAGGCGCACTTGCAGCTCGTTGCCGAAGGCGTAGTAACGGGTGAGCAGAGTCTGGCCGCGCGCCGCGAAGCGGTTATAGGCGATCACCGCCGGGATCGCCGCAAACAGGCCGATGGCCGTGGCGATCAAGGCTTCGGCGATGCCCGGCGCTACGGTGGACAACGTCGCCTGTTGCACCTGGGAAAGACCGATAAAGGAATTCATGATGCCCCACACCGTGCCGAACAGGCCGATATAAGGGCTGACCGAACCCACGGTCGCCAGAAATTGCAGGCCCTTTTCCAGCTCGATTTCCTGCTCGGTAATCGCCACCTGCAAGGCCCGCTCCACGCCTTCAAGCACCGCCGGGTCATGGCTGTGCAGGTGCTGGTATTCCTGGACCCCTGCGATAAAGATCGGCGCAATGCCGCCCTCGCCCGCCTGCTGGATCTCACGGGACAGTGCCTGCAAATCCGGCGCGACGCGAAAGCGCTGCACAAACGTATTCAACTGCCGTTCCAGGCGGCGCAACACACTGCCGCGCTGGATAATCAAGTACCAACTGAGCAAGGACGCCAACAGCAAGGTGACCATGACAGCCTTGACCAACAGGCTGGCGTCGCTGATCAAACCCCAGATCGTCATATGTTCCATCGTCGCGTGCATAGTGAATCTCCCATTCGATTAAAAAGTGATGACCGGTTGATGACGGTTCACGGCAATTTCAATGCGCGGGTGACCTCGGCCCAGGGCACGAACTTGAAGTTCTGGGTTTGCTCGGGCATGCGCTTGCGCCCGTCCTGCACCACCAGCATGCCTTGGCTCCATGGCCCGCCGAGGTTGATGGCGGTGACTTCCAGGCCATCGGTTTCCGACGCGCCGTCGATACCGGCGGCGGCGTTCAAGCCGACACGGAAGCCGCCGTGCACGGCAAACGGCGGTTCGGCATCCACCACCAGGTAGCTGTCATTGCCTTGGCTTGAGATCACCAGGTAGTCATGTTTATCGCTCTGGTACAGCGCCAGGCCCTCGACATCCGCATGCAATTGCGGGCCGACCTTGATCACGCTGGTGAGCGTCGCCGGTTGATCGGCGCGCGCATCCACCGCCCATACGCCGACGTCCTCCTCACCGATAAACAGGCGCTGGCGCTGGTCGTCGGCCACACAGCCTTCGGGTTGGCTATCGACCTTGAACTGGCGCACCAGCTCGCCGTGCACACGGCCGTCCGGCGCACTGAGGCGGTATTGCAGGAAGGTGCCATCCTTGCCGTTGGCAATCGCGTAGATCTCGCCGCTGGCGGGCTGGAACAGGCAGATACCGTAGATTTCCTTGAGCGGCGTGGGCACTTCACCGGCCTCACGCAGCTCGCCGCTACGGCGGTCGATGCTGAACAGACTCAGGCTGTTGTGGTCGCGATTGCTCGCCACCGCCAGGTCGACCGTTTGCGCGCCGAGCTTGAAGTTGGGGCGTACGTCCACATTGTTCAGGCGGCCCACCGCCAGCTCCTGCAACAGCTTGCCGTCGAGGTCGTAGGCGAGCAGGCCCTGTTTCTTGTTGGTGCCGAGCACACGGCTGTTGACCGGTGTTTCCGGGTGAATCCAGATCGCCGGGTCATCCGCCGCATCGCCTTGGCGGCCGACCGGGTCGCTCTGGCGCAAGGCCGCGACTTCCGGCAGCACCGCAGCCGCCGCGACGGGCGTGGCCTGCCAGTCGAGCCTGGCCTGGTAGAGCGTGCCGCTGTCGTCATCGCGTACCAGCAACTGGCGGCCATTGATCGCCAATTGCTCCGGTTCTTTCAGGCCCGGCAGGCCCAGGCTCGATTGCTCCACCCAGCGCTCGCCGGTGTGCTGGAACAGGTGTAACCGGGCGCTCTTCGGGTCCAGCGCAACCACGCCACCGGGTACCAACGCCATGGCACCGGCTCCGCGCTTGGGAGTGTCGAACAGCGCCACCGGCGTGCGTTTCACCTCGGCTTCCGGGTGCGCCGGGTAGGCCCACCAGCCGACATTCTCTTCATTCACCAGCAACTGCTGGGTGGCATCGTCCACCTGGCAGAACTGCGCCGACGGCGGCAGCGGCAAACCGCGTACGCGCTGGGGATCGGTGAGCAGCGTCGAGCCGTTGCCCACCAGCCATTGCTCGCCCTTGCCCTCTTCGCCCACCAGGAACACAAACAGGTTGGCCGCTGCGTCGCGGTACAGGCACAGGCCGTTCACCGGGTAGTCGCGGGTCGGCAGGTACAGCGGCTTGCCCCAGTTTTTGCCGGCGCTGTCCAGGCTGATCAGCAGCGCCTGTTGGCGGTCGTTGTCGAGGCTGGCGACCAGCACCTGGGCACCTGCGGCGCGGGTGTCGAGGCTGCTGAAATTACCTTTGAAACGCGCCAGCTCGGCGCCCTTGCTGTCGAGCAGTTGCAGGCCGTCACGGGTGCTGGCAGCCACGCGCTCGGTGGCGTTGGGCAGGAAGGCCACGGCTTGGGCCTTCAGGCTGGGTGCCCACGGGGTCAGCGCCAGGTCGGCGGCGAACGCATTGCCGCTGGTGACCAGGGCAATCAGCAGGTACAGCTTGGAAATTCTCATGAACAAGCAAATCCTTCGGAAGCAATAGAGATCCAATGTGGAAGGGGCGGCGCGACGACTCGACTTGCTCCCGATAGCGGTGTACCAGTCAATAAATTTGTATCTGGCCTACCGCCATCGGGAGCAAGCCCCCTCCCACATTTGGCATGTGTTGAATTCAAAAATGAGTGAAGGTCAGGCCCACTTTGTAGGTGGGGCCGTACTCTTCGTATTGGCCGTTGTAGCTGCGGTGGCCGGTGTAGACGAAGTACGACTCATCGGTAAGGTTCTGGGCCTCGAAGCTGACCTTCAGGTTCTTGGTCAGTGAGTAGCGCGCGCTGAAGTCGACGAAGGTCTGCGCGTCGACGTGCAGGTCGTGGGCCTTGTCGTTGATCGAGGCCAGTTCATACAGGTAGGCCGACTTGTAGTTGGCCGACAGGCGCAGGCTGAGCTTGTCGTCCTCCCAGCCGAGCATCAGGTTGCCGACGGTGTCCGACTGGTTGGGCAGGCTGATGTTGCGCTTGCGATTCGTGCCGCTGGCGGCGTCGAAGCCTTCGATATCGGCGCTGGAGCGGCTGAAGGTGCTGTTGGCGCCGACCAGCAAACCGTTCCACGGCGCCGGCAGCCAGTCGAACTTCTGTGAGTAGGCCAGTTCCAGGCCGTAGAGCTTGGCGCTGTCGCCGTTGGCGTAGGTGTGAGCCTCGGAGAAATTGGTCCAGGCGCCGGTGCCGGCGAGGTCGGTGTTGTAGACGAAGTTCTTGATGTCCTTGTAGAACACGAACGCCGACACGGTGCCGGCACGGCCCATGAAGTGCTCGATACCCAAGTCAAGGTTGCTCGATTCCAGGGGCTTGAGGTCCGGGTTGCCGAAGGTGGCTTCGTCATCGTCGATCACAAAACCCGGCGCCAACTGGCCGAACGTCGGGCGCACCACCGACTTGGTCCAGGCCGCGCGCACCTGGGTGTTCTTGTCGATCTTGTAGCGCGCATGCAGGCCCGGCAGCCAATGATGATAGCGGCGCTTGGTCTCGGTGGGGGTGAACACGCCATCGGTGGCGCCGGTGCCCTTGGCTTCGAACTCGGTACCTTCGTAGCGCAGCCCGGCGATAAAGCGCCAGTCGTCGATGTCGAGGGTGTTCATCAGATAGCCGGCGTTGATGTCCTCGCGGATGGTGAAGTCGTTGACCCGCGATTCGGTCTGGTCATAGAAGTCCGCCGGGTTGAGGCTGCCGATCAGCTGCTTGATGGCGCCGGGGCTGATGCCGGGGCCGTAGTTGCCCAGGCGATAGTCGACGCTGCCCTTCTGGAACCGGGTGAGGTTGAGCTGGTCGGAGGTGAAGCCAAGGGTGTCGAGGTCTTCGTAGACCCAGGCTTCCAGGTCGTTGTCCTTGTTGCGACGGCTGACCTTGCCACCGAACTTGACCTGGGACGCATAGCCGCTCAGGTCATAGTCGCGGGCCAGGTCCAGGCGCAGGTTTTTCTCGGTGTCCTGGGTGTTCTGTTTTTCCCAATCAACCTTGTCGAGGCTGAAGTTGCTGGCGTCGTAGAAGCCGCTGCCGATGATCGGGCGGGGTTTGTCCTTGTCGTAGAAACCGCTGTTGGCAAAGTCACCGCCGTCGAAGGTGGCGCCGGCGATATGCGCCGGGCTGTCTTCGCTGGACTGGCTGTAGCCGGCCTGGCCGCTTAAGGTCCACAGGCCGAGCATGCGTTCGCCGCCGAACACATAGGATTGAATTTCCTGGGTTTCCTCACGGTTTTTCAGCTTGCGCTTGCCCTCGGCATCGCCCAGTTGGCCCGGGGCCTGGGGGTCGGCAAATTCAATGCTGGTGGAGTTGCGGGTTTCGGTGTCGGTGTAGCGGCTGTAGAGGGTGCGCAGGTAGTAGCTGCTGAGGTCATCGGGCTTGTAGTCGAAGTTCAGGCCACCGCCGGCGCGTTCGCGGCTGATGTCGTAATCGCGTTGTTCGAACTCGTTGAGCCGCGCGCCGTCGGTGAAGTCCCAGGCGCCACCGGTTTCGACGTTGTCCGAGCCGAAGTCGCGCTTTTGCCAGCTCAGCGCTGCAGCCACGCCGAAGTTGTCGATGCCGTCGCCGAGGCTGAAACGGTTACTGGCGGCGCCGGAGAATTTCGGGCTGGTCTGGCGGGTGTTCTTGTCGTAGCTGGCTTCGCTGCTGCCGGTATAGAACAGGCCTTTATGGTCAAAGGCCGAGAGGCTTTGCACATCGACGGTGCCGCCGAGGGAGTTGGCGTCCATGTCCGGGGTGAGGGTCTTGATCACCGACAGCGACTGCACCAGCTCCGAGGGCAGCACATCGAGGGCCACGGCGCGGCGCGCGCTTTCCGGGGCGGGCACCAGGGTGCCGTTGATGGTCACGCTGTTGAGGTCCGGGCCCAGGCCGCGCACGCTGACAAAACGCCCTTCGCCCTGGTCGCGCTCGACACTGATGCCCGGCAGGCGCTGCGCCGCTTCGGCGACGTTCTGATCCGGCAACTGGGCCACGCCGTCGGCATGCACCACGCTCTTGATGCTGTCGGCGCTGCGTTGCTCCTTGAGTGCCTGGTCGATGGCGGCAGCCTGGCCGATCACTTCGACATGCTCGGTGGCGCTCGCTTCGGCGGCGCTCAACCGTTCACTGGCCATCGCCAGGGCCAAGGCGGTAAGCGTAAAGCTGACGAGCCCGGTGCGCTTGTACATGCAATCCTCCCCAAGAATCCGTTGGCGCCAGGCAACGGGCCCGGCAACTGGGAGGGCAAGCTAGGGGTGGGGGATGACGGTTCTGTGACAGAAGGTCTGTGGCAGGCCTATAAACCGAGGGGTTGAGCCGATTTCCGGTTTGAAATGAGCTGAAATGACCTCAGCAGATCGAATGTGGGAGGGGGCTTGCTCCCGATAGGGGTGGGTCAGTCACCTGTTTCTCTACTGATCCACCGCTATCGGGAGCAAGCCCCCTCCCACATTTTTTCATCTCCAGTGTGTTTGAGCTGAGCTGATTCGACCCTCCTCCACCGTCATCCAACGGTCACATCCATCTGCTGTGCTGGCGCCCATCGCTCATTTGTCCAAGGACCCGCGGCCATGTTTTCCGTGCTCAAGCCCCACCGCTGGAAACTCTCGTTGCTGCTGATCGCCGCCAACCTCGGGCTGATCCTGAACCTGGCCTGTGGCGAGTTGAAAAGCGTCAGCGAATGGGTGTGGCTGGATATCTTCGGCGAAGGCGGTTCCGCCCTGCTCGCCCTGGTGTGGCTGGGCCTGGTGCTCAAAAGCCGCCCCGCCGGGCGCGTCACCAATTACCTGGCGCTGGGCCTGTCGTGCATCTTTTTTTCCTGGTGGATCGACAGCCTCGACGAATTTATCCGCCTGCCCGACAGCATCACCTGGGACCATTGGCTCGAGTCCGGGCCGATGCCGGTGGGCATGATCCTGCTGACCATCGGCATCTACCACTGGCACCGCGAACAACTGGCGATCAGCGCGCAGATGGAAAAACGCGAGCGGCTGTTCCGTGAGCATCGGCTGTTCGACAAACTCACGCCGCTGGCCGGCGCCGACTACCTCAAGCGCCAATTGGCCGACAGCCTGCAAGACAGCCGCGACCAGCAACAACCGCTGTCGCTGCTGGCCCTGGACCTGGACAACTTCGCCGCCATCAACCAGGCCTACGGGCATGCCGAGGGCGACGCGGTGTTGCAGGCGCTCAGCCATTTGCTGCTGCTCAACCTGCGCCGCCAGGACCTGCTGTGCCGCCTGGCCGGCGACCGCTTTGTGGTGCTGCTGCCCAATACCGGCGAACGCCAGGCCAAGGAGCTGGCGCTGGAGTTGCAGCAAGCGGTGCTCGGCCTGGCCCACAAGACCCGGCAACAAGGCGAACGCCTGCAACTGGCCGCGACCACCGCCGTGGTCATGGCCCTTGAAGAACCGCCTCAGGACTTGCTCAAGCGCCTGAACCTGGCATTGGCCAGGGCCAAGCAACCGCTTGCGAAAAGTGCCTGAGATGGCCGTGAAAACCAGCTGGTATGAAGCCGACAGCCGCTTTATCCCAGGGCATTACCAACCCGCCACGCTGATCGACCTGGCCTTGTCCCGCGACATCGACAGCCATCGCCTGCTGCGCGGCACCGGGCTGTTTCACGAGGACATCCTGGCCGGCACCGCGCACCTGAGCCCGCAGCAGTTTTTCGGCTTGATCGGCAACAGCCGCAAGTTACTGGACGCCGACGACAGCAGCTTCCTGTTTGGCCAGCGCCTGCTACCCGGCTACTACGGTGCCGCCAGCCACGCCCTTGGCCATGCGCAGAACCTGCACCAGGCCCTGGAGATACTGATCCAGCAACAGGTGCTGCTCAGCCCGTTGGCCACCCTGCAACTGGAGCTGGATGAGCACCACGCCTACCTGTACTGGCTGGACAGTTGCGGCGCCGGCGAGCACTGGCGTTTCCTGCTGGAAGCCAGCATGACCTCGCTGGTTGCCATGAGCCAATGGCTCAGCGGCGAGCGCCTGCCGTGGACGTGCAGTTTCAGCCATGCCGAACCGCGTTATATCGAGCAGTACTGGGTGCACCTGGGCGAGAGCACGCGCTTCGAGCGCCCGCTGGACATGATGAGCATCCCGCGTGAATACCTCACCCGCACCTGGCCTGGCGCCTCGGCCACGGCCGGCCAGGTTGCGCGCCGCCAAGCCCGCGAGCAGATCGAACAATTGGGCTTTGCCAACAGCTTTCTCGACTGCCTCTACGAGTACCTGCGCGACCAGGTGCGCCAGCCGCCCAGCCTGGAACAGGCGGCACAGGCCTTCGCCATGAGCCCGGCGACCCTCAAGCGCAAGTTGCACAAGCACGACACCGGTTTTCAACAGCAGGTGGACCGGGTGCGCAAGCAGGTGGCGTTGCACTTGTACCAGGTCAAGGGCTACAGCAATGATGAAGTGGCGGCGTACCTGAACTTCAACGATGCGGCGAACTTCCGGCGTTCGTTCAAGCGCTGGACCGGCAGCACCCCGAACCTGATCCGCCAGCTGTTCAACAGCCGCTAGCCAGGCGTTCGCGCAAAAACTCCACCAGCGCCTGCACCGGCCGTGAGCTTTGCCGATGCTGGGGATACACCGCCGACAGGGTCAGGGCTTCGGGGGCAAAGTCATCGAGGACGGTGACCAGGCGCCCGTCCTTCAAGGCGTCGCCGACGATAAAGGTCGGCAAGTAGGTCACGCCCAGCCCCGCGATGGCGGTGTCGCGCAACAGGTCGCCGTTGTTTACACGCATGCGGCCGCTGACCGGCAGCGCCTGCAACTTGCCCTTGAAGCGCCATTGCACCTGGCGGCCATGGCCGTAGGGCAGGCAGTCGTGTTCGGCGAGGTCTTCGGGTTTAAGTGGTGTACCGCGCAGTGTCAGGTACTCGGGGCTGGCGCAATACACGCGCTCGATGCTGGCGATACGACGAGCTATGAGGGTGGAATCTTCCAGGGTGCCGATGCGCAGCACCAGATCGTAGCCCTCACCGATGAGATCCACCGGGCGGTCGCTGAGGTCAACTTCTACCGACACCTGGGGGTGGCGCTGCAAAAACAACGGCAACAGGCAACCCAGATGGGCCATGGCAAACGACAACGGCGCGCTGAGGCGCAGGGTGCCGCGCGGTTCGCTGTTCTGGCCGGCGATGCCCTGCTCCACTTGCTCGACTTCACCGAGCAGGCGCAAGGCGGATTCGTAGTAACTCTGGCCCAGGGGCGTGATATCCAGGCGGCGCGTGGAGCGGTTGAGCAGGCGCACGCCGAGGCGGTCTTCCAACTGGATCAGGCGGCGACTGACAAATTGCTTGGACAGGCCCAGCTGTTCGGCGGCGGCGGTGAAGCTGCCGGACTCCATGACCTGGCAGAACAGGCGCATGTCTTCGAAGGGGTTCATTGTCGCTTCTCGGTGGACAGTTTGGAGATTTATAACTGGATGGTCGCAACATCACAAATCAAATGTGGGAGGGGACTTGCCCCCGATTGCGGTGTGTCAGTCTCAATAGCTTTGACTGATACACCGCTATCGGGGGCAAGCCCCCTCCCACATTGATCACCTAAAGGCTTGAAAACCGGTTACTTGGCAGTGAACGCCGAGTAGCTGTTCATCAGGTTGCGGTAGTTGGGAATGCGCGGCGACAGCAGGTTGGCCAGGCCTTCCATGTCGTTGCGCCAGTCCACTTGCAGCTCGCAGGCCACGGCGAACCAGTTCACCAGTTGCGCACCTGCGGCGGTCATACGGGCCCAGGCGGCCTGCTGTACGGTTTCGTTGAAGGTGCCGGAGGCGTCGGTGACCACGAACACCTCGAAGCCTTCGTCGAGGGCGCACAGGGTCGGGAACGCTACGCACACATCCGTCACCACGCCAGCAATGATGATCTGCTTACGACCGGTAGCCTTGACCGCCTTGACGAAATCTTCGTTGTCCCAGGCGTTGATCTGGCCAGGACGGGCGATGTACGGCGCGTCCGGGAACAGCTCCTTGAGTTCCGGCACCAGTGGGCCGTTAGGACCGCCTTCAAAACTGGTGGTCAGGATGGTCGGCAGGTTGAAGAACTTCGCCACGTCGGCCAGGGCCAGTACGTTGTTCTTGAATTCGTTAGGGGAGAAATCCTGCACCAGTGAGATCAGGCCGGTCTGGTGATCGACCAACAGGACAACGGCGTCATCTTTGTTCAAGCGCGAGTAAGTCATGGGGTAACTCCTTTGGGTAGTGAAATCAGAAGGCAAAGCACGAGCAGCCAAACGCGCCCCAGAACCCCTGGAAGTCGCTGACCGGCACGCTGGAAAGGCGCGCTTTTTCGTGGCTGTGGGAATGCACGCCGCACGGGCCGCTGCATTGGTGTACTTGAGCTTGCAAAGGCGAACTCGGGCGCCAGTGCCCCGGCACCTTGACCACCGGCGACCAGTCCGGCAGCACCGGCACGCGTGGCGGTGCGAAGTCTTCAAAGTCGCCGGCGCCGTAGACCACCTTGCCGCCCACGACAGTGAGCACGGATTCGATCCACTTGATGGCTTCTTCATCGACGCTGAAAAAGTCCGCCGACAGCGCCGCCACGTCCGCCAATTGGCCGACCTTGATCTGGCCTTTCTTGCCCTGCTCGGAGGAGAACCAGGCGCTGCCATGGGTGAACAGCTCCAGCGCGGTGAGGCGCGGCAGGCCTTCGGCGTGCAACTCCAGGCCGCCGACGGTGCGGCCGCTGACCATCCAGTACAGCGAGGTCCACGGGTTGTAGCTCGAGACCCGCGTGGCATCGGTGCCCGCCCCTACCGGCACGCCTTCGGCCAGCATGCGCTTGATCGGTGGCGTGGCTTCGGCGGCCTTGGCGCCGTAGCGCTCGACAAAATATTCGCCCTGGAACGCCATGCGGTCCTGGATCGCAATGCCGCCACCGAGGGCGCGGACCCGCTCGATATTCTTCGGGGTGATGGTTTCTGCATGGTCGAAGAACCACGGCAAGCCATTGAACGGGATGTCGCGGTTGACCTTCTCGAACACATCGAGCATGCGCGAGATGGACTCGTCATACGTGGCATGCAGGCGGAACGGCCAGCGCTGTTCCACCAGATGGCGCACCACCGGTTCCAGCTCCTGCTCCATGGTCAGCGGCAGGTCGGGACGGGGTTCGAGGAAGTCTTCGAAGTCGGCGGCGGAGAACACCAGCATCTCGCCGGCGCCGTTGTGACGCAGGTAGTCATCGCCCTGGTGCAGGGTGACGCTGCCGGTCCAGTTCTTGAAGTCGCT
Source organism: Pseudomonas sp. B14(2022) (assembly GCF_012030485.1). Lineage (NCBI taxonomy): Bacteria > Pseudomonadati > Pseudomonadota > Gammaproteobacteria > Pseudomonadales > Pseudomonadaceae > Pseudomonas > Pseudomonas sp. B14(2022). The sequence goes on along the minus strand of NZ_JAAUVM010000008.1, from coordinate 13,619 downwards.
GAGTTCTTCCTTGGGCTTCTGGGTGAACAGGTTGTAGGCGATGCGCACCGTCAGCTGTTGATCCTTGGCCAGTTGCTCGATCACCGCGTAGTCATCGGGATAGTTCTGGAAACCACCGCCGGCATCGATGGCGCTGGTCAGGCCGAGGCGATTGAGTTCACGCATGAACTGGCGGGTGGAGTTGACCTGGTATTCCAGCGGCAGTTTCGGGCCTTTGGCCAAGGTCGAGTAGAGGATCATCGCGTTGGGTCGCGCCACCAGCATGCCGGTGGGGTTGCCGTTGCTGTCGCGCACGATCTCGCCGCCCGGTGGGTTTGGCGTGTCCTTGGTGTAGCCGGCCACGCGCAGGGCGGCGCGGTTGAGCAAGGCGCGGTCATACAGGTGCAGCACGAACACCGGGGTGTCCGGTGCGGCCTGGTTGAGTTCTTCCAGGGTGGGCATGCGTTTTTCGGCGAACTGGAATTCGTTCCAGCCACCCACCACCCGCACCCATTGCGGCGTAGGGGTACGGTCGGCCTGCTCCTTGAGCATGCGCAGGGCATCGGCCAGGGACGGCACGCCTTCCCAGCGCAGCTCGAGGTTGTAGTTCAGCCCGCCACGGATCAGGTGCAGGTGCGAGTCATTGAGGCCGGGGATCACGGTGCGGCCCTTGAGGTCGATGACCTGGGTACCGCTGCCACGCAGGGCCATGGCCTCGCCATCGGTGCCAACGGCAACAAAGCGCCCCTCGCGGATGGCGACGGCGGTTGCCCGCGGGTTTTCACGGTCCACGGTGTGGAACTGGCCATTGAACAGAATCAGATCGGCGTTCATAGGGTTTCCTTTACAGAGGCTTCAAGCCAGGGAGCGAACAGGCGAGTGGCGGCCGGCATCAGCAGGTAGACCACCAGCAGGACGATGGTCACGGTGACCAGGAAGGTCGCGACCACATAGTTGGACAGGAACGGGTGCAGGCCGAGGATCGGACCCCACACGATCGGCACCAACAAGGTCAGCGGCAGGATCACGCACAGGGTGACCACCGCCTGCTTCCAGCGCGGCGGCTTGGCGGCGCTGTCAGCCAGGGGCGTGAACCAGAATTCGTTGACCGCACCGATTTCGGTCTTGTCGCCGTCGGCCAGCATGGGCGTGGCTTCGGCGATCAGGGTGTTGCGCTCGGGGGAATTGAGCCAGGTTTCCAGGTCAGCGGTGGAGCGGTAGCGCAATACGCAGGTGAACAGCGTCAGGCCGCTCTGTTTGCTGCGCACTACGTCGACACCGAGGTGGCCGGGACGCTCGCCGGCGATGCGCACGGTACGGCGTAGCCAGGCTTCGTAGTCGGCTTCGCGGCCTGCCTTGATCAGGTGTTTCACGACCAGGGTGACGATTTCGTCGGGCCCTGTCTGTGGTGCTGGGTCCATGGGATGCCCCTCTGCCTTGAAATGTCAGCGATGAGGGGAGTTTGCCGGGGCCAGCGTTGGGAAAATTGGATATACGTGCTGTTTAAGCGGGGCGCTGGAAGGGTGTCACCAGCCTTCTTTCAGCATGCGCAGTTCCAGGTGCTGCAACAGCATGATGGTCTTGCCGTCGGCGATCTCGCCGCTCTGCACCATGGCCAGGGCCTGCTCGAAACCCAGCTCCAGCACCTCGATGTCCTCGCCCTCCTCTTCCAGGCCGCCGCCACTGCCAACCCGGTCTCCTGGCTGGTATTCGCCGAGAAAAAAATGAATCCGCTCAGTGACCGACCCCGGGCTCATGAACGCCGCATAGATCTTCTCCACATGCCCGACGCGATAACCGGTTTCCTCCTCCGCCTCCAGGCGAATGCGCTCTTCAGGGCTGGCGTTGTCCAGCAACCCCGCAGCCGCTTCAATCAGGTAACCGGGGTAGTCATTGACGAAGGTGGGCATGCGGAACTGGCGAATCAGCAACACCGTGCGTTGCTCACGGTTGTACAGCAGGATGGTCGCGCCATTGCCGCGGTCATACACCTCGCGGGTCTGGGCTTGCCAACTGCCGTCGCGGCGACGCAGGTCGAAGCTGTATTTTTTCAGCAGGTACCAGTTGTCCGAGAGAGTCTCTTCGGCGGTGATGCGAACGGGGCTGTTGTCCATGGCTGGCTCTTTTCCAAAGGGGTGATCGGGGTTCACGCTTGTTTGATGCGAGGCCACGCGGCCGCAACTTCTTCAGCACTGCCGGCGTGGATCCGCGCCAGGTTGCGCGGGTAATCCACACCAGGATTCTCAGTGAAGCGCGTTGCGGTGAATTGACCGTTGCTGGCCCGCAGGACGTAGCCGGTGTCCTCGCACTGTGTGGAGGCGAGGAACAACACGCCCGGGGTTACCCAATCAGGCTTGAGCTCGTCGGGCTCCTCGGTCACGCCCCACATCCGCGTCTTGGCCACCGGCGAAATCGCATTGACCCGGATGCCGGCCTCGGCGCCCTCATGGCTCAGCGCGTTCATGATCCCCAGTTGCGCCATCTTGCCGGCGCTGTAGGCCACCAGGCCGGTCTGCTCGTATTGTGCGTACATGGCGCGGTCGGAGGTGGTGAGGATAATGCGTGGTGCGGTTGAACGCAGCAGATGCGGCCAGGCGTGTTTGCACAACCAAAGTGGCGCGTAGAGGTTGATGTCCATGGCCCGCTGCAGGAACGCGGCATCCAGGTCCTGGATGTTCTGGTAACCCACCCAACCGGCGTTGTGAATCAGGATATCGAGTTGACCGAAGGCCTCGACGGCATATGCAACCAGTTGCCGGCAGCCCTCGTGGGTGGACAAGTCACCGCCATGCGCGATCACCGCCAGCCCTTCGGCCTGCAAGGCTTCTGCCGCCGCCTTGACCACCGAGGCATCGTTGCCGGCGCCCACCTTGTCAGCGCCGATATCGCTGATCACCACCCGGGCACCGCCCAGGGCCAGTGCCCGTGCATAACTGAGTCCCAACCCGCGCGCACCGCCGGTGACGATGGCGGTTTTACCTGTGAAATCCATGTGCTTGCTCTCCTGTTCGGCCGCCTACCCTAACAACCGGTGTACGGGTTGTTCAATGCTGTAACACTTTGCAAGCAATCGCCGTGGGCGGCCGTCGAATTTATACCTGCCTGTGTAGGCCATCTGGTAAAACCCCCACTTCACCTTTGCCCTGGAATCTTCATGCCCTCACGTTTTCTATCGCGCCTGAGCCTGCGCTGGTTTCCCCTGCTGTGCATGGCACTGTTGATCGTCGGCCTGCCAGTGGGCTGCGCGGTGCTGCAACACAAGGAGCGCGAGCTGGTGTTTCGCATCGAGCCCGGCACCGCCAGTTGGTACAGCGGTTTGCCCAAGGCGGTGCAGGAATTCGAACTCAAGCCCGCCAGTTTCAAATCAGGGCAGAACATTCATGGCTGGTGGTACCCGGCAGCCAACAAGGACGCGCCGGCGATCCTCTACTTGCACGGCGTACGCTGGAACCTCACCGGGCAGCTGTTTCGCATCGAGCAATTGCACGCCCTGGGTTACTCGGTGCTGGCCATCGACTATCGCGGTTTCGGCCAGAGCCATGGCGAACTGCCGTCGGAAACCACGGTGTATGAAGATGCACGCATCGCCTGGGAACGTTTCCAGGTGCTGCAACCGGACCCCGGCAAACGCCTGATCTACGGGCACTCACTCGGCGGCGCGGTGGCCATCGACCTGGCGGCGGAGCTGGGCCGGCAAACGCCGCTGCCGGTGCGTGGACTGGTGATCGAGTCCACCTTCACCTCCCTGGCCGATGTGGCCGCAGCGGTAGCCAATACATCGTTGCCGGTGCGCTGGCTGCTGTCGCAGAAGTTCGACTCCATCGACAAGATCGCCGACATTCACATGCCGCTGCTGGTGGTCCATGGCCTGGACGACCGCTACGTGCCGCCGCGTTTCAGCGAGCAACTATTTGAAGCGGCCCGGCAACCCAAACGCCTCTTATTGGTGCCGGGTGCCAGCCATAACAACAGCATGAGCCTGGCCGGTGGCAGCTATCGCCAGGCACTCAATAACCTGATGCAAGCGAAGATGCCAGCACAGGTGGTCAACCACACTCCAGGTCATAACAACGAGTCATAAATCTGCTTTTCGGCACTGGGTTCGCGCTTGGCTGTCAAGCGCAAACCCTGCCCATACTGGACATGGCCGGCAGTTGATCAAATATTAACCTTTGGTTAAATCGCCAACCCTGCCGGGCGTTCGCAAAGTTATCCACAGAGATACCCACGGTTTTCGTGGACAACTCTTTTTATTTTTTTACGATTTTTTTGCTCACTAAACGGTTTCGGGGAATGTACCCGGCAGCAAAATCTCGCGATTCACATCGCGTATATCGTTATAGCCACACAGTGCCATCGTTACGTCCAGCTCACGGGCGATGATGTCAAGCGCCTTGGTCACCCCCGCTTCGCCCATCGCGCCCAAGCCATACAAATGCGGGCGACCGATCATGGTGCCTTTGGCGCCGAGTGCCATCGCCTTGAGCACGTCCTGACCGGAGCGAATGCCGCCGTCCAGCCACACTTCAATCCGCTCACCCACCGCGTCGACAATCGCCGGCAACTGGCTGATGCTCGACGGCGCACCATCCAACTGGCGGCCACCGTGGTTGCTCACCACCAGTGCGTCGGCACCGGAATTGGCGGCCAGGCGCGCGTCCTCAACATCGAGGATGCCCTTGATGATCAGCTTGCCGCCCCAGCACTGCTTGATCCATTCCACATCGTCCCAGCTCAGGCGCGGGTCGAATTGCTGGGCGGTCCACGATGACAACGAACTCATGTCCGCCACACCCTTCACATGCCCGACGATATTGCCGAAGCCACGCCGTTGGGTGCCGAGCATGCCCATCACCCAGCGCGGCTTGGTGGCCATGTTGAGGATGTTCGGCAAGGTCAGCTTGGGCGGTGCCGACAGGCCGTTGATCAAGTCCTTGTGGCGTTGCCCGAGGATCTGCAGGTCCAGGGTCAGCACCAGTGCATCCACACCGGCCGCCTTGGCACGTTCGATCAATTGCTCGACAAATGCGCGGTCGCGCATCACATACAGCTGGAACCAGAACGGCTTGCCGACCTGTTCGGCGATGTCTTCGAGGGAGCAGATACTCATGGTCGACAAGGTGTAGCGCAGGCCAAACGCAGCGGCGGCGCGGGCGGTAAGAATCTCGCCATCGGCATGCTGCATGCCGGCCAGGCCCGTAGGTGCGAGGGCCACCGGCATGGCCATGTCCTGGCCGATCATGCTGGCTCGGATCGAGCGTTCATCGATATTGCGCGCCACGCGCTGGCGGAATTTGATCCGGGCAAAATCGCTTTCATTGGCCCGGTAGGTGCTCTCAGTCCAGGACCCGGAATCGGCGTAATCGTAGAACATCCGTGGCACACGCTTTTGCGCCAGCTTGCGTAAATCTTCGATGGTTGTAATCAACGACATCTAGGTCACCTCTCCCTGAACTGAGCACAAAGAGTAACCGCCCCTCGGGTGGGCAACCAGCCATTGCGTTTATATCGACTGCGGACTAATCTCGCACAAACCCGCAAAAAAGCGCACAAACATGCATAACACCCATCAAGCCATCGACCTGCCTTCCCTGCGCAAACAAAAGATCCTGTTATTGCTGGAACGCGACGGCAAAGTCACCGCCTCGGAACTGGTGGAACACTTCGCCGTGTCCCAGGACACCATCCGCCGCGACCTCGGCGAACTCGCCGCCGCCGGCCTGTTGCAGCGCGTGCACGGTGGCGCCCTGCCCCGGCCCAAGGACACCGGCAAAGACTTCTTCACCCGGGTCGGCGAGACCAATGAAGCCAAGCGTCAACTTGCACAACTCGCCGCTGACCAGGTGCAGGACGGCCAGATTGTGCTGTTCGATTCCGGCTCCACCACGTTGCAGATCGCCCAGTCATTGCCGCGCTCGATCCGCCTGACCGTCGTCACGCCGTCACCGATGATCGCCATCGCCCTGGCCGACCATCGCGATGTAAAAGTGATTCTCGCCGGCGGCCAACTCAACCCGGCCACCTTGTCTACCAGCGGCCAGGAAAGCGTGCGCCTGATCCAGAGTATCAAGGCCGACCTGCTGTTTACCGGGGTCTGCGCACTGCATCCGCAAGTGGGCATCAGCTCGCTGCATTTTGACGAGGTCGCGGTCAAACAGGCCCTGCTCGACAGCGCGTCCCATGTGGTGGCGGTGACCCTGGCGGACAAACTCGGTGCGGTGGAACCGTTTGTGGTGGCGCCGTGCAACCGTATTCACACGTTGATCACGGAGTGGCATGTGCCGAGTGTGGAGGCGTATGAGCAGTTAGGGTTGGAGGTGTTGCGGGTGGAGGTCGAGTAGCAGCAGGGCATCAAATAGCTGTGTGGCGGATTGGCTTTTGTGACTGGCAGACTTGTTGTGGCCAGCAAGTTTATTGTGGCGAGCGGGCTTGCCCCGCGTTGGGGCGCGTAGCGGCCCCACATAAGGTCACCGCCACTATCCTGCCTAAACGCGGTGGCAGGTTTTAGGGCCGCTTCGCAGCCCAACGCGGGGCAAGCCCGCTCGCCACAAAAAAAGCTCGCTCACCACGACAAGCTCGATAGCCACAACAAGCCTGCTCACCACGACAGCACCTTGGCCGCATCGCGCATAAAAATCTCGATGGTCTTGGGCCCCACGCCGTCAAATTCCCCCAGGCGTTTTTCGAACGCCTGGCGGTTTTCGCTGGCACTGCGAATGTGGCTGATCTTGCCGGCGTACTCGGCGTTGAGCTTGGCACTCAGGTCCAGCAAGCGCTGCGCGGTGCTTTCGTCGTACCGCACGTAGTGAGCACGCCCGAGCATGGAGACCAGCTCTCGGGAGGTGCAATGTTGCAGCTTGCGCGCAGTATCACGCCCCTCTTCCTCAACGATCACCTTGTACGCCTGTGCCGCGATGGGGGCCTGGATGCGCTTGCCCATCAGGAAGCTGGCGACAAACCACTTGAACAGGCTGCTGTCATCCTCCGGCTTGAGCTCAATACCCAGTTCCGACGCAGTAATGGCACGAGCCATGTTCAGTGGCCCAGCTTGCGCTCGGCCTTGGCGGCCTGCTCGTTGATGGCATCGGTCTGGCGTTCAGTGTCTTTGATCGAGGTGGGCGTCAACACTTTATCGACGGTTTCGGTCTTTGGATTCGGGCGTTCCAGGGTCTGGCCTTTGGCAGCTTTATCAGTACCTTTCTGAGCATCTTCAGAGCTGATCGGCGCGGGGGTTTTGTCGGCAGTCATGGTCTCTCTCCAAGGGGTTGAAGGCCCACGAAAAAGCGCGGCCACGTATGCAGCAGAGGCCGGTGGATTTAGATAGTTCAAGGAAATTGCCCGCGCCAAACCGCCGGCGAAATAAGCGCAAATTAATTTAAACCTTTGCCGCCCGGACTCGATCCACTCTCCCATATCGCTTCTTTAATCCACCCCTCAGGAGACACTCGATCATGAGTTCACACCTTAACGGCAAGAAAATTTTGATCATCACCTCCAACACCGGTATCGAGCGCGACGAGCTGCTCAAACCCCTGGACGCCTTGCGCGGCTACGGCGCCACGGTAACCCACGCTTCCAGCAAAGGCGGCACCACCCAGACCTTCGTCGGCGACACCGAGAAAGACAAAACAGTGGAGTCCGAGGTGCAGCTGTCGGACGTCGTCAGCGGCGACTTTGACGCCCTGGTCATCCCTGGCGGTACCGTCAATGCCGATACCCTGCGCCAGGATGCGGCGGCGCTGCGCCTGATCAAGGACTTCGCCGACGCCGGTAAAACCATCGCCGCGATCTGCCACGGCCCATGGACGCTGATCGATGCCGGCGTGATCAAGGGCAAGACCCTGACCTCCTATAAGAGCGTGCGCATCGACCTGGAAAACGCCGGCGCGGCTGGATGGGTGGATGCCGAGGTCAAGCAATGCCAGGCCAATGGCTGGACGTTGATCACGTCGCGTACGCCGGATGATTTGCCGGCGTTCAACGAAGCGATTGCCAAGGCTGTCGCTGGTTGAACGGTCGCTGTTGAACGTAAACAGGCGCCTCTCGGCGCCTGTTTTTTTTCCCCAAGCCCTTCAGTTCTTACGCTGCTCCGGCATCTCACGCTTGGGCCCGAACATCGCCCACGCAATCAAGCCAAACAACGGCACAAAGATCAGGATCACCAACCACAAGCCCTTGCTCTCCCAACCACCGGTGCTGCGCAGGACGATATTGATCGCCCACAACTCCAACAGCAGCAGAATCACCGCCAAGCCGATCCAGATATATTGAATTTCCATGCTTCACCTCCTAGGTCGTATGCATTAGGTCAAGCATCGGCCGCGAGGGTTCATTTAAATTTTCCGACGTTGTGGAATGCAACGCGCCGCAGCGCCGACCATGCAACCTGCACGACAATCGCCCCCCTGATCACATATAACCTGTTGAATTAACGAATAATTTAAAAACTGCTCAAGTTGGTACACCTGATGCACCTGTCAACTGGACGAGGCGTGCATGTCGACACGCCCTGAAATGCCCGTGAGGTGTCACCGATGAATGCCATTGATCTGCTCAAAGCCGACCACGAACGCGTGAAGGCCCTGTTGACTCAACTGAGTGAGTCCACTGAACGCGGGGTTAAAAAACGCACTGAATTGCTGGCCAAGCTGGAAGCGGAAATCAGCCTGCACACCAAGCTGGAAGAAGAAATCCTCTACCCGGCATTCAGGAAGGCTGGCGGCAAGGAACAGGACATCATGTACCACGAGGCCAAGGAAGAGCATCGCACCGTCGACGCCCTGGTACTGCCCGACCTGAAGCAAACCGAACCTTCGACCACCGAGTTTTCCGGCCGCGTCAAAGTGGTCAAGGAATTGCTGGAGCACCATATCGAAGAAGAGGAAACCGAGATGTTCCCGCAGGCTAAAAAGCTGCTGGGCAAGGCGCTGCTTGAAGAGTTGGGCGCTGAAATGGAAGCCATGAAAGCGGCGCATAAAAAGTTGCAGTCGAGCAAGCCTATGGCGGCTTGATCGAGGCATGACAAGAGCCTGGAATTCATCCAGGCTCTTGATACATCCACACGATAGGGGATAGCGTCATGAAGACCAGATCGTCCCAACGGATTGTGCTTATCGTCGGCCTGTCAGCCCTGCTCACCGGCCCCGCCCTCGCCGCCTTTGGCGATAACCCTGAACCTGCCTCCAACGCCTTGAGTGGCGACAGCGCCGCCGGCTCCGCCCTGCCACCGGGGACCTACCCCAGCAGCCCTTCCAACAGCGACAAAAAAACCAAGGACACCGCCAAACCGCCGAGCAAACCCGCCAGGCCGGCTGACACCCATAAAGACGGCAAGGAAAAACCCCGCTCAGGCAGCTGACGGTTCATCCGCAACCGGCGGCTCGGGTGCAAGCCCCCAGTCGCCATGCTCGTACCAGTCGTCCCCGATCATCTCGGCCGGGTGCATGGTGCGGTCGGCGCCATTGCCGCACGCCAGGTCGGTGGCGGCACAGTAGCGATCACAGCCCCAACAGATACGTTCAGGATGCTTGGGATGCAGCGGAAAAGGCTTGGCCATGCGTGGACTCCCTGGCGACGAACACTCCCAGCAACCTACCCCGATAAAACCTGTACAACCTTGACCGGCATCAAGCCTGGCCAAGATGAAATATCCTCGAAACTTGACAGGAATCATTATTATTTACGGCTGACCTTCCTAGACTCGGGTTCTCTCTCCTCACCCGTCAGGAAGCCTCGATGCGTAGCCCTTCTTTGTTGTCCCTTGCCCTGCTGCTGAGCACCTCCGTGGTGTTTGCCAAGGAGTACCCCATCGGCGAACCACAACACTGCCCCGGCCTGGAAATCGGCGCGGTGTATCTGCAACCGATCGAGATGGCACCCGCCGGCATGATGCGCGCCACGGCCGATTCCGATGTGCACCTGGAGGCCGACGTACGCGCCACGGCGGACAATGCCCAAGGGTTTCAGGAAGGCAGTTTCGTGCCCTACCTCAACCTGTCTTTCACCCTGAAGAAACAAGGCAGCGACACCCCCATCAGCGGTGATTTCCACGCCATGGTCGCCAATGACGGGCCGCACTATGGCGATAACGTCAAGCTGCAAGGCCCCGGCAAATACACCCTCACCTTCAGCGTATTGCCGCCCACCGGCCATCACTCCCTGGGTCGTCATACCGACAAGGAAACCGGGGTCGCCCCGTGGTTCGAACGCTGCGAGGTGCATTACGAATTCGTCTACGCCGGCATCGGCAAAAAAGGCGGCTATTGATGCGCCGCGCCCTGTTGCTGGGCGGCCTGCTACTAAGCGGCGCGGCGATGGCAGCGCCGTTGCCCACCTATGAGTTGAGCCTGCAGGACGGCCATTTCGACCCGCCACAACTGGTGGTCAAGGCCGATGAGCGTTTCAAGATCGTGCTCAAGAACATCGGCCAAGGCCCGGCCGAATTCGAAAGCACGCCCCTGCGGGTGGAGAAGGTGTTGTCTGCGGGGGTGACCACCTTTGTGGTGATCCACCCGCTCAAGCCGGGGTTGTACCCGTTCTTCGACGAGTTCAACCCACAGTTGCCCGAAGGCAGCATCCTCGCCGAATAGGAGCCGTTGATGAACCAATCGATGTTTATTGTCTGGCGTGAAAGCGTCGAGGCCCTGCTGGTGATCGGCATTCTGCAGGCCTGGATCAGCCGCCAGGCCGGACATGCGCAACTGGCCCGCTTCCTCTGGGCCGGGGTGCTGCTGGGGTTGTTGTGTTCGGCCGGTCTGGCCGGTTTGATGCTGTGGGCCGGTGACACCATGACCGGTCCACAGGGCGAGTGGCTGCAAGCGGCGCTGACCCTGTTGGCCAGCGGCTTGATGGTGCAGATGGTGTTCTGGATGCACCGCAACGCGGCCACGCTCAAACACACCCTGGTACGCGAAGCCGATGAGCGCCTGGCGCGCCAGGGCGGCTGGGGCGTGCTGTTACTGGCGCTGCTGGCGGTGAGCCGCGAAGGCAGTGAAACCGTGGTGTTTTTGTATGGTGCCGGTGCGCGCCTGCACGAGGAGGCGCAAGGCCTGTTCGCCGTCGGCGGCGTGCTCGGCCTGGCATTGGCGGGGCTCACCGTGCTGCTGTTGCGCGGCAGTCGGCGCTTTATCTCCTGGTCACTGTTTTTCGCCCTCAGCGAGGCGCTGCTGTTGCTGCTCGGCGGTGCATTGCTGGTGGCGGCCGTGGATCGCATCAGCGGGCAACTGCTGGGCATGGACATGCCCGAGTGGGCCTACGCCGCCTTCGGTGACAGCCGCTGGGACAGCAGCGCACTGCTCAGTGACAGCCATGGCCTCGGCGCACTGCTGGCCGACTTTGCCGGGTACCGCGCGGCCCCCAGCCTTATCACCGTGTTGGTACTGCTCGGCTACTGGCTCTGGGTGGGCAACGGCCTGCGTCGCGCCCGGCACGCGGCATGAGTTGGCTGCGGCAACTGGGCGATGGCATGCGCCGCCATGCCCGGCTGATCCGTGCCATGCAATGGGCGGTGGTGCTGGTCTACGCCGTATTGCTGGTGCTGCCCACCGTGCTGCCGTTGCCGGATAGCCAGGCGCGTGTGGTGAACAACCTGACGCTGCTCGCGCAATTTATCTTCTGGGGGATCTGGTGGCCGTTCGTGTTGCTGTCGATGGTGCTGTTCGGGCGCCTGTGGTGCGGCGTGCTGTGCCCGGAAGGTTCACTGAGCGAATGGGCCAGCCAGCACGGGCGCGGCCTGGGCATACCGCGCTGGCTGCGTTGGGGCGGCTGGCCGACCCTGGGCTTTTGCCTCACCACGCTCTACGGCCAGTTGATCAGTGTGTACGACTACGCCCAGGCGGCGTTGCTGATCCTGGGCGGCTCGACGTTGGCGGCGGTGGTGGTCGGCCTGTTATTCGTGCGCGGCAAGCGCGTGTGGTGCCGTTACCTGTGCCCGGTGAGCGGCGTGTTCGCCCTGCTCGCCCGCCTGGCGCCGCTCCATTTCGCCGTGGATGAACAACGCTGGAAAGCCAACAGCGCCCCGCGCCTGCCTCTGCCCAACTGCGCGCCACTCCTGGACATCCGCCGCCTGCAAGGCGCCAGCGACTGCCACGTCTGTGGCCGTTGCAGCGGGCAACGCGGCGCGGTGCAACTGATCGCCCGCTCGAGCAATCAAGAGATTCTGCAGGCGCCCCGACAACCCGGCTCGCAATGGGATGCGCGCCTGCTGCTGTTTGGCGTGATCGGCCTGGCCATGGGCGCGTTCCAGTGGACCGTAAGCCCGTGGTTTATCGCCCTCAAACAGGCACTCGCTGAATGGCTGGTAAGCCGCGACTGGCTGTGGCCGTTGCAAGACAACGCGCCGTGGTGGCTGCTCACGCACTACCCGCAACTCAACGACAGCTTCAGCTGGCTCGATGGCCTGTGCATCGTGCTGTACCTGGGTGGCAGCGCACTGCTGATCGGCGGTGGCTGCTGGCTGCTGCTGCGCCTGGCCGCGTCTGTGGCCGGAGATCGCGCACTGTTTCGGCCCTTGGCACTGACGCTCACGCCCCTGGGTGGTGCAGGGCTGTTCCTGGGGCTGTCGGCGACGACGGTGAAGTTGTTGCGTTATGAAGGGTTGGCATTGGCGTGGGTGCAACCGGCGCGCGCACTGATGCTGAGCGCCGCGATTGGCTGGTGCTTGTGGTTGGGGTGGCGGCAGCTCCAGGGGCTGGAAACCCGGCGCCGTTGCCTCGGGTGGTTGTGCGTACTGCTGAGTAATGGGCTGGTGGGGTGTGGCTGGTGGTTGCAGTTCTGGGGGTGGGCTGGCTGATGCACACCGATCCAAATGTGGGAGGGGGCTTGCCCCCGATGAGCATGGGTATCTGTGGCGCGGGCGCTTGCTCCCGTGGCGGCCTTCGGGCCGACCATGTCGTTGGGGTTGGAATGAGTACATATCCATTGTTGCGGTCACGGCTGCTTAGGGTTCCGCCCTTACGGCGGTCACTTTGGAAAAGCCCCAAAGTAACCAAAGGGCTCTTGCCCCACCACTCGGTACCTCGCCTAGGCTCGGTATGCCCTCACTCCGGCGTGGTTAACGGGGTGCCTGAGATCAAGATCAAAAGCCAGAGCAAAAGCCAGAGCAAAAGCCAGAGCAAAAGCCAGAGCAAAAGCCAGAGCAAAAGCAGGCTGAGGTCTACCAGCTGGATGGAGATCCAAATGTGGGAGGGGGCTTGCCCCCGATGAGGGAGTGTCAGTTGATGGATTTGGTACTGACCCACTGCAATCGCGGGCAAGCCCCCTCCCACATTTACCGAGTACACCAGCCCCAACTCCGGTCGGCTCTAAGGCCGCCGCGCTTTGGCTTTTGATCTCAAATCGCCCCGTCAAACACGCTGGCCGAACGCAGGCTTTGGAGCGTGGGTAACCCGGCAGGACGCCGGGTTAGCCGCACTGGGCCAAGGATGGCCCATTGCGGCGGCCCACGCTCCAAAGCCGGAGTAAGGGCACACCGAGCCTAAGCGAGGTGCCGAGTGTTGGGGCGAAGCGTTTTTGGTGGACTTGCTCCCTCGCAGCGGACGCCAAGAAGCGATATTTTAATCGTAACCTTGGAGGCACTTATGGCACAGCAAACCCGCCGCAGTTACACCGACGACTTCAAAGCCCAGGCAGTGACACTCGCC